>JAABRN010000511.1 GCA_011390855.1 Hydrogenophaga sp.
ACAGAACTTCTACCTGATCGTTTCTGCGCAAAGCCACAAGAACATCAGCGACTACCAGATGAAATTCATGGGCGTTCGTGCTTTCGGGGGCGCCGCCGCCCGGTCTTTCGTCAGCACGGTAAATCTCACTGACGCCCCCTACACGAAAGGCGCACGATGAAATTCCTCTTCTACGGTATCAACTTCGCCCCCGAGCTCACCGGCATCGGCAAATACACCGGTGAGATGGCGCAGTGGCTGGCCAGCGCGGGGCACGAGGTCCGGGTCATCACCGCGCCGCCCTATTACCCGGCCTGGAAGGTGGGCGCCGGCTACAGCGCCCGCGAATACCGCACCGAAACCTGGGGCGGTGTGCGTGTGATGCGAGCTCCGCTTTGGGTGCCGCACCAACCGGGTGGCCTCAAGCGCCTGCTGCATCTGGGCAGCTTCGCGCTCAGCAGCCTGCCGGTGCTGCTGGCCCAATGGCGCTGGAAGCCTGATGTCGTCTGGGTGGTGGAGCCGCCGCTGATGTGCGCACCTGCGGCTGTGGCATTCGCCTCCCTGCGTGGCGCCAAGAGCTGGCTGCACATTCAGGATTACGAGGTCGATGCCGCGTTTGATCTTGGCCTGATCAAAGGGCAGACGCTGCGCCGCTGGGTGCAGCGGGCCGAGCGTTGGCTGATTCGCCGGTTTGACCGCGTGTCCACCATTTCCGGTCGCATGTTGGACCGAGCCCTCGCCAAAGGCGTGTCTGCAGAGCGTGTGCTGCGCTTTCCCAACTGGGTGAACATCAGCGGCATCACCCCGCTGGCCACGCCCAGCGCCTACAGGGCCGAACTGGGCCTGGCGCCGGACGCCGTGGTGGCCCTGTATTCCGGCAACATGGGCAACAAGCAAGGGCTGGAGATACTCGCTGAAGTGGCCCGTCTGCTGCAGGACGACCCGCGCATCCAGTTGGTGTTCGGTGGCAACGGCTCCGGACGGGCCGACTTGCAGGCGCGCTGCGCCGGCTTGATCAACGTGCGCTTTCTGGACTTGCAGCCGCTGGAGCGGCTGAACCAATGGCTGGGCCTGGCCGATGTGCACTTGCTGCCCCAACGCGCCGATGCGGCGGATCTGGTGATGCCGTCCAAACTCACCGGCATGCTGGCAAGCGGCCGCGCCGTGCTGGCCACCGCACAGCCCGACACCGAGCTGTGCCGGGTTGTGGTGCACGATGCCGCTTGCGGCGTGGTGGTGCCGCCGGAAAACCCGGTCGCCATGGCCGAAGCCCTGCGTGCGCTGGCGGCGGACCCAGTTCGCCGCGCCGCGCTGGGTGCCAACGGTCGACGCTATGCCGAAGCGGAGATGAGCCAGGACGTGATCTTGCGCCGGTTTGAGACGCATCTGCTGGATCTGGGGCAGGGGGTACCCGCGTGAAGCAAGCTGAAATCCACCGCCTTGCCTGGGTCGCTTTGCTGCTCGCTGCTGCCTACGCCTTGGCGCTGTGGCAGCCCGTGCGCGCCTGGTACAGCGACATGGACAAGCTGGCCCATGGGCTGGCGTTTGCAGGGGTGTACGCGGCGCTGGTCTGGGCTTTGCGCTGGAAGCCTTGGGCTCTGGCGGCGCTCGCCCTGGTGCTGGGCGCGGGAGTTGAAGCACATCAGTATTTTTTACCGAGCTTCACCGCGAGCATGAAAGACTGGCTGGCGGACGCAGTGGGTATCGGCCTGGCCTGCGGCGGGCACATGCTGTGGTGTCGGTGGCGAACACCTGTGCAATGCCACTCGTCAAGCGGTCGGTTGCCGCATGCGAGGAGGAGGGGCGTTACATGAACGGCCTGCCGCACAGACCAATGGAAGATCTTCACCGAGACTGGGCTGGCGGGGCATTGCGTCGGCCACGCGGTGGACCCAGCAGGGTCAAAAAGGCATGCAACAGAGGCGCTTTGCGGCCTGGGAGACGGAACAGCACACACGGCCTTGCAATGGACCTCGGATCGGGGCTGCGCTCGGCTCTGCTGCACAAGCCGCATTCGATACGGGACAGCACGAGGTGATCCTGTTTTTGGGTAATGAAAGGTAAGTTTTGCCTCCGGGCCAGAAAAGGAACGCGCCATGCGCCATGAGAAATTTTTGAAGTGCGAGCATTGGTCCCGTTGGGGAATCGGAATGCTGGCTGTGGCAGTGGCTGTGCCGCTGCTGGCACAGACGGATGCCCCAACCTACAGCGCGGCGGGCCAGCCTGTGGGCGCAACACAGGCGCCCCCTTTGCAGTTGGCTCCAGTGCAAATACCTGCGAACGCTCCGTCCACCCATAGCGGATCCACCAGTGCTGCATTCGGCGCTGAGCGCGCTGCACTTCCCCTGAACTCGATGACCACGCTGGGCTCGGACTACCGGATTGCGCCCAACGACCTGATCGAATTCAACGTTTTCGGCGTGCCAGATATGCAGCGTGATGTGCGTGTGAATGCCTCGGGCGAGGTGTCGCTGCCGCTCATTGGCACGGTGCCAATCGCAGCGCTCACGGCACAAGCGGCGGAACAACGGATCGCCGCCAAATACAAGGAACGATACCTACGGGACCCGCAGGTGTCGCTCTTCATCAAAGAATTCACCACGCAACGTGTTGCCATCGAAGGCGCTGTGACCCGACCAGGCATCTATCCGGTGACGGGGCAGCTCACCCTGTTGCGGGCCTTGGCCCTGTCGGGCGGCTTCGCGCCATACGCCGACATCAACCAGATCGTGGTCTACCGCAGCGGCACAGGCGGTCAGCGCGAGCAGTTCACCTACGACCTCGACAAGGTACGTGCAGGCCATGAAGCAGATCCGGACATCCGTTCGGATGACGTGATCGTGGTCCAGCGCAACGCCCGGCGAGCTGCTCTGAAGGATTCGCTGTTTCGCGACATCCTGGACACGCTCAACCCTTTCCGTTGAACCAAAGTCAATAGCCATGGCCTCCAACGACACACACCCGTTTCCCGCCGTTCCCGGCCCCAGGGGCGCGCTGGCCATGCGCCGAGAGAGCCATCTGTCCACGCTGATGCTGTCCCGAAGCGAATCCGGCTCACAGGTCGAGGACCGCATCGACCTCAAGACCATCTGGCGCGCCCTGCTCAAACACAAGTGGACCATCCTGGGCTCCACGGTCTTGTGCACCCTGGCTGCCGTGGCATACACGATGCGAATCACCCCGCAGTACTACAGCTCAGCGCTGCTTCAGATAGACCGAACCGCGCAGAAAGTGGTGGGCTTCAACGCCGAAGTGGAGGTAGATGAGGCTCCACTGTCCGAGCAATTGCGTTTGAGCACGCAAATCGCGTTGCTCAAGAGCAGGAGCCTGGCCGAGAGAGTCATCGATGAAATGGACCTCTACGCACCCACTGTGTCCACTGACCAACCCGGCGAGGCCAGCGCCAGCGAGTCCGACCCCGCATTGACCAACGGCACCGGGCTGGCAGACAAAGCATTGGGCATCGCACGTCGATTGTTGGGTACCATGCGTGGGCTGTTGTCCCCCCCCGCCCCTAAAACAGGCGTGATTAGCCAGACTGACGCCCTGGCTCGGTTCGAACAAGGGCTCCGAGTGGAGCCGATACGCAACTCGCGCCTGGTCAAGATTGGGGTGCTCAATGCCGACCCTGACCTGGCTGCGCGCATTGCCAACACCACGGCCAAAGCCTTCATTGCAAGCAACATCGAGCGCAAGCTGGACTCATCCATCTACGCACGACAGTTTCTGGAAGAGCAGATCCAGCAGACAAAGGTCAAGCTGGAAGAGAGCGAGCGGGTCATCAACGACTACGCAAAGAAAAACGAGATCCTGAATCTGGGCGAGAGAGGCAGCGCGGCCACCCAGACATTCGTGGATTTTTCCGCTGCGCTGAGCAAGGCAGAGCAAGACCGCATCAGGGCCGAGACGCTGTACAACCAGGTGAGGCTCGACCCCGAGAGCGCGCCCCAGGCGGTGACCAACGAGGCTATTCGGGCCTACAAGGTGCAGCGTGCTCAGTTGGAGGCTGAGTACGCCAGGGACCTGGCCGTCTACAAACCGGATTACCCGACCATGGTGCAATCGCGAGGCCAGATTGCCGAGCTGGAAGGGCACATCAAGAAGGAAGTGAATAACATCCTGAACAGCATTCGGGCTCAGTACCTTTCCGCCAAAAATGCTGAAGAGCTGATAAAAAGAAGGGTGGCCAGCACCCGCACCGAGGTACTCACCGTGCAAGACCGCAGCGTGGACATGAACCTGCTGAGCCGTGAGCTGGACTCCAACCGGCAGGTGTACGACAGCCTGCTGCAGCGACTCAAAGAGGTGAGCGTGACAGCAGGCATCACCACCAACAATGTGAGCATCGTGGACGAAGCCCGGGCGCCGCTTTTCCCAGCCAAACCCAATAGAAAAGTCAATATCGGTCTGGGCGTGATGCTAGGCCTTTTCCTGGGCGCTCTGGCGGCGCTGGTGCGCGAACAGATGGACGATTCCGTCCGGCACGGCAATGAGGTCGAAGGCCGGTACCAGCTACCCCTGCTAGGCCTGATTCCATTCACCAGGCCCGGAGGGGGCAGCAACGCATCGGTTGCCCTGCTGGCCCATCGCGATCCGCGTGGCACTTTTGCCGAAGCCTACCGCTCCATGCGCACGGCGCTGCAGTTCAGCACGGTCGGTGGCGCACCCCCGTGTTTCATGGTGACGAGCTGCGGCAAGGGCGAGGGCAAGACCACCACAGCGGTCGCGCTGGCGATCAACTTCGCCCAGCTGGGCCGAAAGGTGCTGCTGATTGATGCCGACATGCGCAAAGGCTGGTTGCACCAGATGCTACAGATATCCAATGACCGTGGCTTGTCCAACCTGCTGCGCGGCGACCCCAACAGTGACGGATTGATTCAGGAAACCATGATTCCCAACTTGGCCGTCATGACCGCAGGACCGGCTCCACCCGACCCTGTGGAGCTCCTGATGGGCCCCCGGCTGAGCCTGCTGCTGGAGAAGGCGCAAGCCATGGGATACACCCAAATTGTGATCGACGGGCCGCCGCTGCTGGGCATTGCAGATGCGATCGTCCTGGGCAACCAGATCCAGCACATTGTTTTTACGGTGAAGGCTGGGGGCACGCGCAAGGACAGCGTCCACGACGCGCTGCGCCGCCTGCGCAATGCGGGCCTCGTCCCTATGGGCGTGGTGCTCACGCACGCCCGGAAGGAGCACAACACCAGCACCGACACCTACGCAGCCTACTACGGCGATGGCTACGGCAGCAGCTACACACACCATACGGGTAGGTCTCACTCCACAACATGGGGAGCAAATCCCGTCCCGATGGCTGGCACCCCCCGCATCGATCCCACATGAGTTCAGGTCTTCAGCCGAACACATAGCCACATGGGTACCCCTGGCCATGGGATCTTCGACTTAACCCCTTGAAGTGCCTAAACCCGGCGCAGCCGTCCAGTTGTCATAGACACTCGCGCGGGCGATTCCGAACGGACAGTCGGCGGCAAGCGTCTGGGTGGCTATCTACCCAGCGGTCGCAGTCAGATAAGCCTACCCAAAGGTCGCAAACCCGAAATCTTCAACCAACGCTGTCTACAGATGGGCCAGGAATGGGCTACAACAAAAAAGCCCTCGTTTCCGAGGGCTTCGATGACAAGCAGGTGCTTGATTTTGTTGGTTGCGGAGGCAAGATTTGAACTTGCGACCTTTGGGTTATGAGCCCAACGAGCTACCAGGCTGCTCCACTCCGCGTCAAGCCTTGTATTCTATCACGCTTTGTCGGTGTCTTCGGCAGCGGTGGTGTCTTCTGCACGATCCACCAGTTCCACCAACGCCATCGGCGCGTTGTCACCCACGCGGAAACCCATTTTCAGGATGCGCGTGTAACCACCTGGACGCGCCTTGAAGCGTGGACCCAGTTCGTTGAACAGTTTCACGACCACATCGCGATCGCGCAAGCGGTCAAAAGCGAGACGGCGGTTGGCGACGGTAGGGATCTTGGCCAGGGTGATCATGGGTTCGACCACGCGACGAAGCTCTTTGGCTTTTGGCACCGTGGTCTTGATGGCTTCGTGCGTGAGCAGAGAGTTCATCATGTTGCGCAGCATGGCGAGGCGGTGCTCGCTGGTGCGGTTGAGTTTACGTAGTCCGTGTCCGTGACGCATTTGAGATTTCCTTTCGATGTTTTGCCCCCAGCCGTATCAGGTACTGGAGGTTCGTCAGACAGCCAAGTGTCTTCAGTGCTTGTCGAGACCGGCCGGCGGCCAGTTTTCGAGCTTCATACCCAAGGTGAGCCCGCGCGAGGCAAGCACTTCCTTGATTTCGTTGAGCGACTTGCGACCCAGGTTGGGGGTCTTGAGCAGCTCGTTTTCTGTACGCTGGATCAGATCCCCGATGTAATAGATATTCTCTGCCTTGAGGCAGTTGGCCGAACGCACCGTGAGTTCGAGCTCGTCGACAGGACGGAGCAGGATCGGGTCGAACTGTTGCGAGCTGCGCTGCGCGGGCTGATCGAACGCGGAGAGTTCGACGCCTTCAAGCTGTGCAAACACCGCGAGCTGCTCAACCAGAATCTTGGCAGAAGCACGCACAGCTTCTTCGGGGCCAATGGATCCGTTGGTCTCGATTTCGAGCACCAGTTTGTCCAGGTCGGTGCGCTGTTCCACACGGGCACTTTCCACGATGTAGCTCACGCGCTTCACAGGGGAGAACGATGCATCGAGCACGATGCGCCCAATGGAGCGGGACTGCTCGTCTGTACGGCGCAGGCTACCCGGCACATAGCCTCGGCCCTTTTCCACCTTGATCTGCATGTCCAGCTTGGCGCCGGCTGACAGCGTGGCAATCACGTGGCCGGGGTTGACGATTTCGACATCGTGGGGGGTCTGGATGTCTGCGGCGGTGACCAGGCCTTCGCCGTCCTTGCGCAGGCTCAGTGTGACTTCATCGCGGTTGTGGAGTTTGAACACCACGCCCTTGAGGTTGAGCAACATGTTGACGACGTCTTCCTGCACGCCATCGATAGAGGAGTACTCGTGCACCACGCCTGCGATGGTCACCTCGGTGGGTGCATGGCCCACCATTGAGGAAAGCAGCACCCGACGCAGAGCGTTACCCAGCGTGTGGCCGTAACCTCGCTCGAAAGGCTCGAGCGTGACTTTGGCACGGTTGGTCGACAGTTGCTCGACGTTGATGGTTTTGGGCTTCAGCAGATTGTTCAGCATTCAAACTTCCTTCAGTACCCTCGGCTCGTTACACCGATAAGGCAGACGGAGCATGGCCCGACCGCACGTGTTGTGCCGGCCGGGAACGAAATTAACGGGAATACAGCTCGACAATCAACGATTCGTTGATGTCAGCCGCGAACTCGTCGCGGTCAGGCGCTTTCTTGAACACGCCTTCTGCCTTGTCGACGGCAACATCAACCCAGGCAGGAAAACCAATTTGCTTGGCCAGTTCAAGGGCCTCGATCACTCGGGCCTGCTTTTTCGACTTTTCCCGCACAGCAACCACGTCGCCGGCTTTCACCGAATAAGACGGAATGTTCACGGATTTGCCGTTCACGGTGATCGCCTTGTGGGAAACGATCTGGCGAGCTTCCGCACGCGTGGAGGCAAAGCCCATGCGGAACACCACGTTGTCGAGGCGGGCTTCCAGGAGGAACAGCAGGTTGGCGCCGGTATTGCCACGGCGGCGGTCGGCTTCAGCGAAGTAGCGGCGGAACTGACGCTCCAGCACGCCGTAGGTGCGCTTGACCTTCTGCTTCTCGCGCAGCTGCACGCCAAAGTCAGATGTCCGCTGACCCGAAGTGCGGCCATGCTGCCCAGGCTTTGAATCAAATTTGGCTTTGTCGCTGATCGAGCGCCGAGCACTCTTGAGCAGCAGATCAGAGCCTTCACGGCGGGAAAGTTTGGCCTTGGGGCCCAGGTAACGTGCCACGTTGTGATCCTTGTGTTTCTGCCGCAACCCACATCAGGGCGATGTCATTGCGGGAGCCAGTCCCGGACGGGCTCTGGCAGTGAGCTTAGTAAAAACGCCATCGCAGGATGCTGCGGTGGCTCGCGAAAAGAAAAGCCTACGATTCTACCCTGAAAGGCAGAATCTCAGATGCGGCGGCGCTTTTGCGGGCGGCAACCGTTGTGCGGAACAGGGGTCACATCAGCGATGGAGTTGATGCGGATGCCCAACGCCCCAAGC
>JAABRN010000512.1 GCA_011390855.1 Hydrogenophaga sp.
CGGGTGCCATCCCGAGCATCAGAGCGCTCAAGAGCGGCGGTGGCAAAACCCATGCGCTGCTGCGGTACGGTCCGGCCAGCAGCACGACCATGAACCGGTGTTGCGAAACGCGGCCACCAGCGCCCTCAGCGAGGCATCGTTCCAGCGGATTCGCTGGTTGATGGTCATGACAACGGCGAACCCCACCAGGATCAGCGCACACAGCAGGTAGACCCCGGCCAACGACGCATCGAGCAGCTCCGCGATCGGGGTCGTCGAGCCGAAGCGGTACAGCATGGCCGGCAGGGCAAAGAACAGCACAAAGCCGTTAAGTCCCGGAATCGCCTCCAGCGGCAGCATGCGGCGGTGGGCCGCCACAAAGCCCGCCAGCACCAGCGCAAAGAACGGGAACGTGACGATCAGGACATTGAGCACCGCAGGAACCTCGCAGCTTGGTGGCGCCGACACCAGCCGGGCTGTCGCGGGTGCACGATCGTCACCCGCTGCGAGCAGAGACAGTTCCCCGATGTAGGCCTCGAACCCTCGCTTTTGGGACGTTGATTTCTGTCAATGACAAGCCTCCGTAACGATAGGAAATTGGTACGTGTAGGAGTTACATCTGCACGCTTTTCTTCATCAACAGGAGGCATTTCATGGCATTCAAACGCAAGAAGTTGGCACTGCTCGGCACGGTTGCCGTGGCCGGATTGGCCTACGCTGCGACCCAGATCACGGTCAACACGCCGTTCGCATTGAGCGATGGCATTTCTGGTGACAAGCCCAAGTTGCAGCGCGCTGGTGACGGCACTTTGGTCGTGGCCTATGGCGACTCGCCCACAGGCGCGGGCATGGTGTACGACGTCAAAGGAGGGGAAGAGCGCACGGCACGCGACATCTTCGTCAAGACCTGCAAACCCAGCGCCACCAAGACCTGCAACCTCAAGGCCGACTGGTCTGCCGCGATCAACGTGTCCAACGTAGCCACTCTCCAGAGTTCGGGTGTCTTTGACTGGGGTGGCTCAGACCTCACCTCGGCATCGGGTGGCGTGCCAGGCAACTATCCTGGCGACATCGACAAACCCAACATCAAGACCAGTGGGCCCATGATGGTCCTCACCTGGGTCAGCAAGTACTGCCCCGACGGTGATCTGGTTACCCCTGGCATCCAGCCATCGGCCCAGCGGGGCGTGCGCTATCTGGAGCGCAGCGACCGGGTGATTCCTTTCTCCTGTACCTGGACCTCATACTCGATCAACAAGGGGACCTCATGGAGCACCCCAGTCCAGCTCAGCACCGGTGAACGCGATGCGATCCAGGATTCGAGCAGCGGCAACATCGTCACCGACACAACCAGTACCAGCTTCAACAAGGGCCAGATCGTCATTTCCTGGCAGGAAGACCCGAACGGCCTGCAACTCGGCGAGGCTGACGGACCGGGTGACGGCGCTTCGGGTGCCAACGTCTCCGGTGGTACTGACGTCTGGTACGCGTATGCCACCGTCGACCTGACCGATGGCGATACCGCCAACGATTTCGCACTCGCGCCTGCCGTGCGGCTGTCGGACAACCAGACCGGCTTCGGCATCAACGGTTCGCTCAACCTCATCTACGACGGCGCTGGTGCCAACGTTCCGGAGGGTTCAATTGAAAAAGGCCAGGCTGGTGCAGCCCGTCCCAATATCGGCATGGTCAGCAGCACCGCCATCGTGGCCTACGAAGAAACCAAGGGTTCCGGCGGACTGGATGAAGGAAAGTTCATCCGCTACCAAGCATTCAACTACGCCACGCCGCCCGTTGCTTCCGCCGGCTGCGTTATCAGCGATCCCCTGAAGAACGCACGCCGCGTGCGCTTCCTGACGCAAAGCCCGACCGACGCAGGACCGGGCGGCATTCAGATCGGCATCTTCTGGAAAGAAGGTATTTACGACAAAGGCGGCCCTTCGGACATCGTGCTGCGCCGGGGTATCAATGGCTTGCAACCGGCCAACATGGTGCCGGCCGTGGACTCGGCTTCATGTGTCACGTCCGACTACAACCAGGCGATTGCACTGACCAGCACCCGCGCGGAAAACATCAGCAGCAATGCACCCACCGCCACAACGGCCAACCTGGCCGACGGCACTGAAGCCAACTACACCGAGAACGCGCTGGCCCACCGTGGCGTGCTGCGCGGCAAGGACATGTGGGTCGGCTACAACTACGCCTCCGATCTGGTGAAAGTGTGGGCTCAGCTGGACAACTACAACTTCTGGCTGCGCAAGTACAACCTGGATACGGGCTGGGGGAACCCCATCAATGTCTCGAACATCACCGACAAGACCATCAATGTTCGCGAGCCGCGAATTTTCGGGACGCCCAAGAGCAGCCCGACCGCGTGTCCAAGCGGCGACCCCGCTGCAATGGACACAACGGACCCGACCCTTTGCCAGAACGCGGATGTCGTGTACTTGGCCTGGGGATCCCAGACCAATGTGTCTCCCTATGACATCAATGGTCCCCAGGATCTTGGCGCGTTCATCACTGTCAGCACGGACGCCGGCGCTACGTTCGCCGCCCCGGTGCGACTTTCGGCCGCACAGGGCGCTGCATTCGGCGACGACGAAGCGGCCTATGAAACGCAACCGCTGACCCGTCCGGACGGCACGCGCTTCTATTCGGTCTGGGCCCAGAAAGACCTGACCAGTGGCAACACGGTGGCCGAATACACCAGCGGCGATGTGAGCGACGACGGCACAACGCCTGGTACGACGCCTGGCACGACGCCCTCCACCGATGGTGGTGGCGGTGGCTGCACCGCCGCCAACGGCAAGGCGCCGTTCGATCCGATGTTGCCAATGGTGGCTGCGCTGGGTCTGGCCGGCTGGTACATGCGCCGCCGCGCAAGCCGCAGCCAATAGGCCTCGACTGCCCCAGGGTCTGAAGACCCCGGGGCCTACTCCCCAAACGCCGCGCAGTTCTGCGCGGCGTTTTGCTTTTCGCCACCCGTTTTGCTGCGCGCGGTCCAGGCAAGCAAAGCCCTTCATGAAGCACCCGTCAGGTTCCCCGAGGTAGTGACCGAAGTCGACGCGCGCGGTCATTGACGCGAGTCAATGCAAGTGCCCGGGGGAAGCAAATACTGATCTCTGCAGGGTATTTGTTGACTCAGTCCGATCAATTCCAAGAGGAGAAACCATGGCTCACAGAAGCACATCAACCCAGTCGCCAACAACGCCCAGGCCTCGCCGAGGCTGGTCCGGCTGGCGCCCCACAGCCAGCTTGGCGATCGCGCCTGCCGTGGCTTTGTTAATGAGCGCCTGCGGCTCGGGTTCGGGCACAGCCCCGAGCCTGATCGAGGCCAACATCAATTCCCTGGCCTCGCAGATCGGCGGCGCCACGCAGGATGTGGAGCTGTACAACGATGGCGCCACGGACTGGACGCTCTACAGCATGGCCAACCGGTTTGCCAAGACCCAGGTGGGCATGAGCAAGGGCGCGGTCACCGAAATCACCGTGCCAGGCTATATCCAGCACATCACGGTGGTGAAGAACTACGGCGGGGCCGACTTCGCGCTGCTTTCCATGGGCGACAAGGGTATTGGCGTGGTGAACCTCGCCTCCATGACCTACGTGCGGACCATGACGGTGAACTACGACACACCCGCCTTCACCTATTCGGACGGCGGCGGCACGATCTTCACCGAAGACCCGGCCACGGGACACACGGGTGGCCCCGTGAACGATGTGCTGGTGGACGACCAAGGCACGCCCGAGACCACCGACGACGAATTGTTCATCGCGAACACGGCTTTCGGGATCCAGCAGACCAAGCTGTCAAACCTGATGGATGCGGCAGGTGACGGTGCGCTGCCCATTGATGGAAAACAGCTCTGGACGCTGAAATATGCGGGCGAGAGTGCCTGGGGCGGCCCGCTGAGCCTGAAGATGCATGGCCCCGGTGTCGACAAGAAACTCTATGCCGCGCTGGGCTTCCTGGGCATAGGCATCTACAACCCGGCCGATATCACCGCGCCGCGCCTAGGGGCTTACAACAAGTACGTGGACTGCACGCCTGGTGGAGCGCAGGAAGACTGGTTTGGCTACCCCGATCTGAAACCGGCCTGCAACAATGCGCTGCAGGCCAGCGCGACAGATCTCAAAGCTGCATGGGATAACCAGCCGTTCATCGATCTCGATGGCATGCCCACATACAACCAGGCCGCTGCCGAACTCGGCAACAAGAACAGTCTGACGGCCTATCCCTGGGCTCAGTTCGACCGCTACGGCAAGTACTACTACAACGCCCGCGCCATGGATTTGGTGGATATCCCGCTAGCCGGTGGTGGCACCAAGACCATGGCCTACATCGCCTATTCGCTGGGCGGACTGGTGGCCGTGAATGTGAGCAACCCAGCCAGCCCGGCCTATGAAGGGTTTGTGCCGGCGGCGCCTGCCCACGGCCCGGACGAAGCGCCGATCAATGTGGACAAGAAAGGCATCTTGTCGCACTTCGGTTCCGGCATGCTCAAGGAAGCGGGTGTGATGGATGTGCGCGTGGTCGTCGATCCAGCGGATAACACCAAGCTCCGCGCCTACTACACCGACCACTTTGCAGGCTTGGTCGTGGTCAGCGGCGCCGAAGACCCGAATGGGCAATGGAAAAACGGCGGCGGCAACTGGACCGCAACCAACGACACCGATGCACGGGTGTTCTGGCCCGACTACGAGTTCGTCAAGTCCTGGGATATGCACCCGGTGCCTGTGGGCGATGAGTCGCTGCCGGCCTTCCTGGTCGCCGATGGCAGCGGCAACTACACCAGCCCGATGATGCTCGCCACCGGTGAGATCAATGGCCATGGTGGCGCGCTGTTCATGATGCCCAACCGCGATGTGGCACAGAGTGGTGAAGTGGATGCGGTGCAGTCGTCTGGCGCTGGCGGCGTGAGCTTTGTGGACTTCATCAACCTGACAGGCTCCGGCGTGCAGGTGGCCAACCGCTTCGCCGTGCCAGTGAATCTGGTGAGCACGGATGAAATCGGTGCCGCCGAAGATGGCTCGGCCACCCAGCCGATCGCCATCGGCCATGCCGAGGGCGTGACCGTCTCGGGCAACCACCTCTACCTGGCCGACGGCCCGCACGGCGTGAGCGTCTGGAAGATCGCCGACGGCCTTTCGCCGATCGACGATCTGCACCTGGTGGCCAACACCTTCCAGGACGAATACGCGTCCTCGCCAACCGGCGTGCAGCCCACACCCCACGCCTTCAAGGTGGGCTTCGGCAGCGATCCGAACCAGGCTTACGTGATGAGCCAGAGCCTGGGCATGCGCCGCGTCAATGTGGCGGCCGTGACTGGTGGCAGTGCACAGGTGGGATCGCCCGCCTTGCTGGACGCCGCAGGCGGCATCTACGAGCACAACACCGAAGCCGGCAACGTCGGCCTGGTCACGGTCGAAGGGCAGGATCATGCCTACGGTATGACCTTCTCCGGCAAGTACGCCATCGTGGCCGACGGCGACAACGGCCTGACGGTGTACGACACCACGGCCGCTGCAGGAACCAACGAGAGCGTGGTCGCCAACATCGGCGACTCCGATGGCGCCGGCAACCAGGGCAAGCCGCCACTGGGCCGTGCGGCATCGGTGAAGCTGTGGTCCAAAGACGGCAGGATTTACGCCGTCGTGGCAGCGGGTGCCTACGGCATTTCGGTGGTTGACATGACCGCCTTCCTGGCAGACGGTCTGCCGTTCAACCTGAGTCGCGACCTGATCAAGACCTTCGAGCCGCTGAAGGCCGACGATGACAACCTGTTCGGTTCTGCCGACGGCAAGAGCGTGGACGTGCATGTGGTGAACGACATCGCCTACTTCAGCTACGACAGCTTTGGCCTGGTGGCCTACCGCATGAGCGATCTGATCCGGCCCGCTACCGAAGAGCGTCCGGCCGTGGTGCCCCCTGGTCAGGCCCCCGACGCTTGCTTGCTGGTTGAAGTGACCAAGCTGAGCTCCAAGCAGGGTGGCGTGGGTGAGTGCCGTCCGACTGCGGTGGGCTACTTCAAGCTGCAGAAGCTGGCTGGCTACGAAGACGCGGACGGCGGCGCGCTGTACATGACGCCGCAGTACTTCCCGGCCAATACGCCCTATGTGGACGCGTCGGGCAATGTGACCTTCAGTGCCACGCCACGCCTGCTGTTTTATGTGGCCTACGGTGCGGCAGGTGTGGTCAAGCTTGACTGGAGCAACTTGGCCGCCCCTTCGATGATGGCCATCAAGGGTGTGGTGGGTGGCGCCGCGGCGACTGCCATCAACAATGGCCGCGTGTATGTCGCAGCCGGCGGGGGTGGACTCACGGTGCTGAAGTGAGCATCTGATCCGGTGCCTATTTCTGCAGACGTCGGCTCCACAGAGGCGCCCCCTGGGAACAGGCGGCGCCTTTTTCCTGGGCGCGCCCCTTTCGAAGCCAGGCAATGGCCCGAAGCGAAGCCCGAGCCTGCCACGTCGTGGGAAGATGTTGGGCGTGAATACACCGCGATCCTCCGAAAGGCCCAAACCAGCGTCGTTGGCTCAGGCCTTTGGCCTCACGCGGCCACGCCCATCGCTGGCGCAATGGCCACCCGACCGTCACTGGCTGATGGCGGTGCTGCTCGCCCTTCCAGCCTGGCTGGCGCTGGGCTTGCTGGCGGGCCCGCAGCTCAGGGTGACCAGTGGGCTATGGCCTTGGGCGTCGCTGCTGCTGGTGCAGCCGGTGGTGGAGGAGCTGGTGTTTCGCGGCCTGCTGCAAGGCCAGGCGCTGAGCTTGCTGGTGCGCCGCGGAAGCCCCATCAAGCTGGGCCCACTGACGCTCGCCAACGTGTTGGTCACCGCGGCCTTTGTGGCCCTGCACCTGCGCGCTCAGCCCTTGGCCTGGGCGCTGGCGGTGGCGGTGCCCTCACTGGTGTTTGGCCACCTGCGTGAGCGGTTCAACAGCGTCTGGCCGGCGGTTGCGTTGCACATGCTCTACAACGCGGGTTTCGGCTTCACCGCCTGGCTGGTCCGTGCTTGAGGCCACGCCAGCAAAGAAGCCCGGGACAACCGGGCTTCTTCTGAGCAACATACCGGCTGCCAGCTTATCCGCCACAGGTCTCGTTGGGCGAATTGGCAATGGCGTCCCACTCGGCCTGGGTGATCACCTCGGGCACGTACACACCGCCCTGGTTGACCAGCGTCCGGTTGAAGGCACGCAGGTGGTTGCGCGAGCCGCAGAGCAGGTTTTCATAGGCCTGCACCACATCGGGCTCATCGTCCACTTCCTCGATCTTGTCGTGGATATCCTGAATGTCTTTCTCTTCGATCAGGCAGCCGACCTTGAGCGCATCGATCAGGCTGGCCTGGCCGCGCGCCACCAGCGCGTCGTACATCGCCTGGAGATCCGTGTTCACGAACACGCCGGGCGGGTTGCCGGCGGCCGGATCGAGCAGCCCATGGGCGAGTACCAGCTGTCGCATGGTCTCAGCATGCTGGGCCTCGCTCTGGGCGATCTGGTTGAACACGTTGTGGCTCCACCGACTGAACAGGGCGACATACACGTCATAAGCCAGCTTTTCTTCCTCGCGCATGAACAGCAGGCCGGCGATCTCCTCGGCGGACAGGCCCTCCGGCACCGCAGGCGCCGAACTCACCGCAGGGTCTGCTGTCACCGCTGTGCGGTCAACCGGCATAGCCGCATCCGCCAGTTCCTCGTCACCCCCACCACAGCCACTCAGCACCGGCCCGATCACCAGGCCCCCGAGCGCCGCCCCGGCGCAGCGCAAAAACAGGTCTCTTCTCATGCATTGTCCTCATGTCGCGGTGCAGGGGCACCGCTCGTGCACTCAAGATAGGGGTGCGACCGGCCGGGCCGCATGAGAAAAGTCAAGGCAGCCTGCCCAAAATGTTGGCGTTTGTGAACCCCATCACGATCTCGCAACGTCTGCTTACCGTCTTTGCAAGACCACTTCACGACCGGGTCAGCCTTCGCCCGCCCGGTATGATCAAAACCTTGCGTTTTCTCCCGGGCAACCGGCCCGCTGCTGAGCCGGCTTCGCCCCCTTCGGTCACCTTTTCCCACCATGTCTGCCTCTACCGGTCCCGGTCTCAACCAGGCCCAGCAAGACGCCGTGAACCACCTCGGCGGTCCTTGCCTGGTGCTCGCGGGCGCG
>JAABRN010000513.1 GCA_011390855.1 Hydrogenophaga sp.
CTTCGATCCCACCACCAACTCCCAGACCAGTTCGGTGGGGCGCTTCTTCGGCAACATGGCCATGCTGCTGTTCATTGTGCTGGGCGGGCATGTGATGCTGATACAGGCCATGGCAGCCAGCTTCACCACATTTCCGGTGGGCGGCCCTGCCCTGGAAGCGGCGCGCTCGCTGCGCCTGTACGAGCTGGGTGCCGTGATTTTTCAGTATGGGCTGTGGATCGCGCTACCCATGATCGGCATGCTGCTGTTCGTCAACGTGGTCATGGGCATCGTCTCGCGGATAGCCCCGCAGATCAACGTGTTCGCCATTGGCTTTCCGCTCACGCTGTCGGTGGGCCTGATCGGCATTGCCATCACCATCCCGCTGCTCGACCGCCCGGTCATGGAACTCATGCGCATCATCGCGGGGCTGTTTCTGGGCAACTGAAGCCCGCGCGCACCACTCAGACCAAGCCGTTCCTGATGGCGTACACCGTGAGTTCGGCGTTGTTGGTCAAGGCCAGCTTCTCCAGCACCCGAGCGCGGTACACGCTCACTGTCTTGGGGCTGATCATGAGCTCCTCGGCAATCTGCGAGAGCTTCTTGCCCGAGGCGATTTTCTTCAGTGTCTGCAACTCCCGCTCCGACAGGCTTTCGTGCAGCTCGCCGGGCTCGCGCGCGTTCAGGTGGTTGGCCAGCATCTCGGCAATCTCGGGCGTGATGTACTTGCGCCCCTGCGCCACGGTGCGCACCGCCGTGAGCAGGGCGGCCGGGTCACCGCCCTTGTTCAGGTAGCCCGAGGCGCCGGCCTTCAGGCAGCGGATGGCGTACTGGTCCTCCGGGTACATGGACACCATGACGGTGCGCACCGGGGATTCTTCCTCCTGCAACACCGCCAGAATTTCCAGGCCGCTGCGCCCTGGCAGGTCTACGTCGAGGAGCAGCACGTCGGGCCTGTGCTGGCGCAGCACCTCGCGCAGCGCGGCGTAGCCGTCTGCCTCGCCTACCACCTGGATATCGGTGGCCTCCATCAACGTATCGCGCACACCACGGCGCACCACGGCGTGGTCGTCGCACAGCACCACCTTGATCATGGCTGGGTATCCCGCAAACTGGTTTCCTCCGTAGCCCGGGTGGGGGCCGTGTCGCTCTGTGTTCGGGCGGTGGCATCGGCCAGCGGCACCGACAGGATGAGCGTGACGCCCGCGCCCGGGGCCAGCACCACATCGAGCCAGCCGCCGACCGTCTGGGCCCGCTCTCGCAGGCCCAGCAGGCCGAAAGACTGCGCCTTGGCCAGTGCTTCGGGGCCAGCGCCTACGCCGTCGTCGCTGATCTCCAACATCAGCACGCCCTCCAGGTCGCTCAGCTCCAGCGTGCAGCGGCTGGCCTGGGCGTGCTTGAGGGTATTGGTCAGTGCTTCCTGCGCGGTGCGGTAGGCCACCAGCGCCACATCGGCGGGCAGATCGGGGCCGCCCAGTTGGCCGTGTACCTCCACCGCGAGGCCGGTGCGCTCTGCAAAAGTGCGGGCCAGCCACTGCACAGCCGGCAGCAGCCCCTGGTCGAGCACCGCCGGGCGCAGGTTGCGCATGATGCGCTGGCTGGCGCCCAGCGCGTGCTCGGCCATGTCCAGGGCGGCCTGCAGGTGGCGCTGGGCATCGGGGTCGGTGTTGCGCCGCGCCAGCCACGCCAGGTCGAGTTTCACGGCAGCCAGGGACCCGCCTATGTCGTCGTGGATTTCGCGGGCAATGTTGGCGCGCTCGCGCTCTATGCTGGCTTGCAGGTGTTCGGTCAGGTCGGCCAGGCGCCGCTGGGAATGGGCCAGTGCCTCGGCGGCCTGTTGCTGCGCACGGCGAGCACGGAACACATCGAGGGTGCGCTCCAGCACCATGGGCAGGCGGTTGAGGCGGTTTTTGTCCACGTAGTCGCTCACACCGCGCACCATGGCTTCGGCCACGGTAGCCTCACCAATGGCGCCCGAAACCAGCACGAAAGGAATCTGCTGGCCGCTGTGGCGCAGCAGGTCCCAGGCATCCAGACCGGAAAAACCACCCAGGTGGTAGTCGGCCAGCACCGCGTCAAAAGCCCCATGCTTCAGCGCTGCCTCGAAATCGGCCAGGGTGTCCACCAACAGCAACGTGCAGTCCAGGTCGCTGCGCTGCAAGGTCACGCGCACCAGCTCATGGTCGGCCTCGTTGTCCTCCAGGTGGAGGATGGCGAGGCCAGCGCGGGCAGCATGAAGGGATGGGGACACGGTGGACAGGGGCAATATCAAATTTCAGGCATTTTGCTTGACGATTAAGCTTAGTCCGATGTTTTCACCCGGCAACTGGGCGTTATTTCCTATACGGCTTGCTCTTTAGCTGGTCTAAACTATCGTCAAAGCTTATATTTCTGACATTAGTGATTCAACCTTCCTGCCAACCAGCCCCATGAGCATGCCCGCAGGTTCGCCACACGACCGTCGCCAGGGTCTCCGAGAGCCACTGACGACCATCATCCCCATCGAGGACCGCTCCGACGCGCCTGCGGTGGAAGTGAGTCTGGAAGCTGTGGCCGACCTGCAGGACTCCCTGCTGGTGGTCATGAACGACCTGCAGCGCCTGGAAGGCCTGCTGGACCACGCCACCGGCAACCTGCTCGAGCGCTTCAACCACGCCATGGCGTTGCTGGAACAGCTGCCGCAGAACGACCACACCGCTCCCCTGCGCAATGCGCTGCACGCCACCGTGACCGAGTTGCAGTTCCACGACATGGCCAGCCAGTTGCTGGTGCACACCGGCAAAGTACTGCAGAGCTGTGCCTACCGCCTGGCCGAGCAGGCCATGGAGCCCGAGGAGGACGAATCGGGCGTGGTAATGACCTACATGCCCGACCGCCCCAACCCTGTGACACAGAGCGAGATGGACGCCGGGTCCATCGAACTGTTCTGAGCCGCGCCGTTCCGACACCACCCTTTCCAGTTTTCCCCGTAGAAGGTAAACCCCATGCACTCCATACTGGCCGTTGACGACTCCGCCTCCATGCGCAAGATGGTGTCTTTCACCCTGACCGGCGCCGGCTTCCAGGTGGTGGAAGCGGTAGATGGTGTGGACGCGTTCGAGAAAGCCCAGAAGCAGAAATTCGATCTGGTGCTGACCGACCAGAACATGCCCCGGCTCGATGGCATAGGCCTGACGCGCAAACTGCGCGAGCACGCCAGCTTCAAGCAGACGCCCATCCTCATCCTCACCACCGAATCCAGCGACCAGATGAAGCAGGCCGGACGCAATGCGGGCGCTACCGGCTGGCTGGTCAAGCCGTTCGATCCGCACCGCCTGATCGAAGTCATCAACAAGGTCATCCGCTGAGCAACACCACGCCCGGTTCATCCAGTTCCACGGTGCGTTAGCGGCCGGAGTACAAGCACATGGCAGACGATAAAAAAGACGACTCCTTCGACCTGACCCAGTTCTACCAAATCTTCTTCGAAGAGGCCGGAGAGAACCTGGAGCAGATGGAGCAGCAGCTCCTCAGTCTGGACCTGGAAACGGTGGACGACGAAGAGCTCAACGCGATCTTCCGGTGCGCCCACTCCATCAAGGGCGGTGCAGCCACCTTCGGTTTCGAGGACGTGGCCGAGTTGACGCACCAGATGGAGTCGCTGCTGGACAAGCTGCGCCGCCATGAACTGGCACCCACGATGCCGATGGTGGACGTGTTGCTGGAATCCTCCGACGCGCTCAAAGCCCTGCTGGGTCGCCACCAGGGCATCACCGACCAGGTACCCGAAACTTCCGGGCTGGTGCAGCGTATTCGCGTGCTGGCCACGGGCGGCGCTCCCGCTCCGGCGGCGGCAGCTCCCGCGCCAGCCACGGCGCCGCCACCCCCGCCTCCGCCGCCACCTCCTCCGCCCCCACCACCACCGGCGCCCGGCGGCATGCCCGCAGCGGCTGCCCCCGGCGCACTGCGCCACCTCACCGTGGTGCTGGGGCCCTTGCAGGACATGGCTCTGGCCGACAACATCAAGGAGCTGTTCCGCGACATCGAGGGCCTGGGCACCATCCTCCACGAGCGCACCGAAGCCAACCAGCGCTTCTACGACATCAGCACCACAAGCAGCAACGACGACCTGCTCGACCTGTTCGCGTTCCACGTCTCCAAGGACCAGATCGCGCTGTTGGACACAGCGGCCGCGCAGGCTTCCACGCCAGCTCCTGTGTCGGCGCCCACCCCGGCGCCTGCTGCAGCGACCGAGCGGCCCGAACACAGCGCCGACATGATCGAGCAGGGCTACGGTCTGTTCGCTGGCGCACCGGGCAGCCCCGTGGCGGCCACCGCTTCGGATTCGGCGGGCTCTTCGGTGCCCAACGCCGACATGGAGCAAGGCTATGGCCTGTTCCCGGGCGCGCCCGGCAATCCGCACACACCCGCCAGCCATGCAGCCAGCGTGGTGGGTCTGGTGGAATCTGGCGACGGCGCCAGCATGGCCGGTGGAGGCGTCACAGCGGTGGCGGGGGCAGCAGGGGCCGCGGGTGCCGGCGCAGCGCGTGCCAAGCCGGGCGTCACAGCCGCCACCGAGGCCTCCACGTTGCGCGTCTCTGTCAGCAAGATCGACCAGCTCATCAACCAGGTGGGCGAACTCGTCATCACCCAGGCCATGCTGGCCCAGCTCAGCAGCCAGCTCGACGCCAGCGTGAACCAGCACCTGCTGGCTGGCTTGGCCGACCTCGAGCGCAACACCCGCGATCTGCAGGAATCGGTCATGTCCATCCGCATGATTCCCATGTCGGTGGTGTTCAGCCGCTTCCCGCGCATGCTGCGCGACCTGGCGGGCAAGCTGGGCAAGAAGGTGGAGCTGATCACCCACGGTGAAGCTACCGAACTCGACAAAGGCCTGATCGAGAAGATCACCGACCCGCTCACCCACCTGATCAGGAACAGCTGTGACCACGGCGTGGAGCTGCCCGCCGAGCGCGCCGCCAAAGGCAAGCCGGAGACCGGCACCATCACGCTGTCGGCAGCGCACAACGGCGGCTCCATCCTCATCGAGGTGCGCGACGACGGCAAGGGCCTGTCGCGCCAGAAGCTCATAGAGAAGGCGCGCTCCAAGGGCATAGAAGCCCACGACGACATGCCCGACCAGGATGTCTGGCAGCTGATTTTTGCGCCCGGCTTCTCTACCGCCGAAGTGGTGACCGATGTGTCCGGCCGCGGCGTCGGTATGGACGTGGTGAAGAAGAACATTGCCTCGCTGGGCGGCACCGTGGAACTCGATTCGGTGGAAGGCGTGGGCATGAGCGTGAAGGTGCGCTTGCCGCTCACGCTGGCCATCATGGACGGCATGTCCGTGCGCGTGGCCGATGAGGTCTACATCCTGCCGCTGTCCTCGGTGGTGGAGTCCTTCCAGGCCAAGGCCGGCGACATCAACACCGTGGCGCAGGACGCGCAGCTGGTGAAGGTGCGCGACGAGTACATGCCCGTCATCGAGGTGGACAAGCTGTTCCAGGTGCCGCGAGCCAGCGGTGTGAACGACGCCAACAGCATCATGGTGGTGATCGAGTCCGACGGTGTTCGCGTGGCGCTCATGGTCGATGAATTGCTGGGCCAGCAGCAGGTGGTGATCAAGAACCTGGAATCGAACTACAAGAAAGTGCCCAATGTGTCGGGCGCCACGATTCTGGGTGACGGCAGCGTGGCGCTGATTCTGGACACGTCCTCGCTGGCCCGCCGCGTGCGCTGAACCCTTTTGGCCGCTGCAAGGAACGCCCCACACATGGCCACCGACGACGAAGTTCTGGCCTCGGACCGCGAGTTCACCTGGACCAACAGCGACTTCTCGCGCATCAAGGCGCTGATCTACAAGCACGCCGGTATCAGCCTGCACGATGGCAAACACGCCATGGTGTACAGCCGCATTTCGCGCCGCCTGCGGGCTACCGGGCACAGCTCCTTCCGGGATTACCTGGACTGGCTGGAGCAGACCGGCGGGGCAGAGTGGCAGGAGTTCGTCAACGCCCTGACCACCAACCTCACGTCTTTTTTCCGCGAAGGCCACCATTTCACCGAACTGGAACGGATGGTCCGCGCCGGCGGCCCACGCGACTGGAAAATCTGGTGCAGCGCAGCTTCCACCGGCGAGGAGCCTTACTCCATTGCCATGACCATGGCCGAAGTGCTGGGCATCAACGGACAGTTCCGTGTGTGGTCCAGCGACATCGATACCAAGGTGCTGCAGACGGCCGCGCGCGGTGTCTACAAGCTCGAAAGCATGAAGAACGTGAGCACCGCCCAGTTGCAGAAGTTCTTCCTCAAGGGCAAGGGCAACAGCGCTGGCATGGCCCGTGTGAAGCCCGAACTGCAGAAACACGTGGAGTTCTTCACCCTCAACCTCATAGAGGAAGGCTGGCCGCTCAAGGAGCAGTTCGATATCGTGTTCTGCCGCAACGTGATGATCTACTTCGATGCCGCCACCCAGCGCCAGATCCTGGCCCGCATTCACCGTGTCATGAAGCCGCAGGGCACCCTGTTCGTGGGCCACTCCGAGAACTTCAGCGACGCCCGCACCCTGTTCACGCTGCGCGGCAAGACCGTCTACGAAAAAGTCTGACCATGCACAACACACCGGCGCATCTGCAGACGCTCAAGACCCGACCACGAAAGGCGGGCGAAGCCTCTTTCTTTTTCCACGACCACCACTTCAAGTACAACGCCGCCAAGGTGTTGCCAGGGGAGTACTTTGTGGCCAACGAAGACATCGTCATCATGACGGTGCTGGGGTCCTGCATTGCCGCCTGCATCTGGGACGCGCGGCTGCGCGTGGGTGGCATGAACCACTTCATGCTGCCCGAAGGCGGCGGTGACACCTCGGGCCGCTACGGCAGCTACGCCATGGAACTGCTCATCAACGAGCTGGTGAAGATGGGGTCGAGCCGCGAGAACCTGCAGGCCAAGGTGTTTGGCGGTGGGCAGGTCATTTCCAGCTTCACCACCATGAACGTGGGGGAGCGCAACACCCAGTTCGTGATGGACTATCTGCAGACCGAACGCATACCCGTGGTCTCCAAGGACGTGATGGACATCTACCCGCGCAAAGTGGTCTTCTTCCCGGTGACCGGCAAGGCGATGGTCAAGCGCCTGGCGCATGCCCATCCGGACGCGCTGGAGAGCCAGGAACGCACCTCGGGCAACGTGACGCAGGTGGTCAAGTCCACCTCGGGCGGCTCGGTCGATCTGTTCTGAGGCAGCAGGCGCCCGCACGGCAATCGAAGAAGGCAAGCACAGCTATGGCGAAGATCAGGGTAGTGGTGGTGGACGATTCGGCGCTGGTGCGCAGCCTGCTGTCCGAGATCATCAACCGCCAGCCCGACATGGAATGCATCGGTACGGCCAACGACCCCCTGGCCGCACGCGAACTGATCCGCGAGACCAACCCCGACGTCATCACGCTCGATGTGGAGATGCCCAAGATGGATGGGCTGGAGTTCCTCTCGCGCATCATGCGGTTGCGGCCCATGCCGGTGCTCATGGTCTCCACCCTGACCGAGAAAGGCGCCGAAACCACCATGCGGGCGCTGGAAATGGGCGCCGTGGATTTCGTGGCCAAGCCGCGCATCGGCGTGTCATCGGGTCTGCGCGAACTGGGCACCGAGATCGTGGAGAAAATCCGCATCGCCAGCAAGGCCGTGGTGCACCGCCGCACCACGCCGCCACCACCGCCGTTTGGCCACACCGACTTTGCGCCCACCGAAACAGGCACCGGCCTGAGTGCCACCTCGGTGGCGCGGCGCGAGGCGGCCAGCGGCAGCAGTTACAAATTCACGGGGCGCATTTCTACCGAAAAAGTCATCGTGATCGGCGCATCCACCGGCGGTACGGAAGCTATCCGCGAGGTGCTCACCCGACTGCCCGCCGACTCGCCCGCCATCGTGATCACCCAGCACATGCCGCCAGGCTTCACCACCAGCTTTGCAGCCCGCCTCAACACCCTGTGCAAGATCACGGTGAGCGAAGCCCGCGATGGCGAGCGCATTCTGCCCGGCCACGCCTACATTGCCCCGGGTGGCCTACAGTTCCGGGTGGACCGCAGCGGCGCCAACTATGTGGCCGTGGTGGAAGACACCC
>JAABRN010000514.1 GCA_011390855.1 Hydrogenophaga sp.
CAATGACCCCCGCATGAGTGCTTCCCATTTGCCACACTGTCTCTCTAGAATGGATGTCCGACCGATGGTCCACCAACCACTCACCACCCTGCCGTGCTGATCGTCACCACCTCCGACTTTTCTGTCGCCCCCACGGCTGGCTCATCGGCCATGGTCGACTGGGCGCTGTCTGCCGACGGCGAGATGGTGCTGGACCACGGTCAGTGCGCCACTTCGCTATTGCCCCGCGACCCCGATGTCGTTCTGGTGCTGCCACCTCGCGCAGTGTCCTGGCATCGGGTGGTGTTGCCCAAGGTGCCCCAGGCCAAGCTGCGTGCCGTGCTCGACGGCCTGCTTGAAGAACGGGTACTGAGGGACATCAGCGAACTTCATTTCGCACTCGAACCGGGGGGACGCTCCGGTCAGACGGTCTGGGTCGCTGCTTGCACCAAGGCATGGTTGCTGAGCTGGTTGCAGGCTCTGGAAAGTGTGGGTCGACCCGTGTCGCGCATCGTGCCGTCGCTCTGGCCACTGACACCTCTCATACCCCCGACCGACGCCCACGATGCAGGCCTCAGCGCCGAGCCTACCTTGCACTGGGCGCATGACGAAGGTGAGCAAGTCTGGCTGGCCACGTCTTGCCCGCTAGGTGTGCGCTGTACGCCTCTGAGAGAAAGCGCAAACAGCACGTTTGGCGAGTCGGCCTTCGGTGGCATGGCCCCCGCCTCGGCAGGACCGCCTATCGACATCGCCGCTTCAGACCCCGGTACCACGCGCTGGCTGGCCGACCCTTCGGTGGCCGCCATGGCAGAACGCGCGCTGAACCAGCGGTTTGACCTGGTGTCCCGTCCCTCCTGGTTGCTGCAATGCGCCTTTTCTGAGTGGAATCTGGCTCAGTTTGACCTGAGCCTTTCATCTGGCGCCCGCCGCGGACAGCGCTGGCGCAGAGCCGCGCGGCGCTGGCGGAGTTCACCTGCGTTTCGGGCTGCACGCTGGGGCCTCGCGGCGCTGGTGGCGGTTCAGCTCGTGGGACTGAACGTGACCGCCTGGGCAGAACGCAGTGCCATCGATGACAAAAAGGTGGCAGTTCGGCAGACGCTTCAACAGACCTTCCCTCACGTCAGCCTGGTGCTGGACGCCCCGATCCAGATGCAGCGGGAGCTGTCCCAGCTGCTCAAGGTCAGCGGCACACTGTCCCCCGGCGATCTGGAAAACCAGCTGGGCGTCATCGCCCAGTCATCGGTTGAGCCCCGCCCGTTCCCTACCTCCATTGCCTACAACAACAACGAGGGACGCTTTGGGGCGTGGAGAGGTTCCGAGGAATCACTGAACGCACTTATTCAAGCGATGGAACGCGTCGGCTGGCAGGTGCGCATCGAAGGTGGCGACATGTTCATTCGCCCCCCAATGCCTTGAACACCATGGTCAAACCATCCACACCCCCCCTCGCCTTGTCAGCCCGCCTGACCAACAGCTTGCAGACCACCCTGGAGCGGCTGTCGCCTCGGGAGCGCAATGCGGTCGTGGCAACGGCCTGGATCGCAGGCCTGTTTCTGCTCTGGTGGCTGGCGCTGGCCCCAGCCATCCAGACGCTGCGGCAGGCACCTGCACAACATGCCCAGCTCGATGCCCAATTGGCCAGCCTCAGGGCCATGGCATCCACAGCCGAAGCTGTGCGCGCGCAGAACACATCGCAGCCGCTGGGAAGAACCGAAGCGCTGCGCGCGCTGGAAGAAAGCATGGGAACCCTGGGCGACACAGGCCAGCTCAGTGTGGTGGGTGATCGACCCACCGTGACGCTTCGCGGAACACCCCCTGAAGCTTTGGCCACATGGTTGGCCCGTGTGCGGCTGAATGCACGCCTCACACCCGTGGAGGCCCAGCTTTCAGGAGACACCACACCTGTCAGCTGGAGCGGAAGCGTGGTGCTGGCCGGACCTTCGCTGGGCGAGGGGAACTGACACATGACGACAGCATGGCCGCACCGGATGGCTTGGGTCGGCCTTGTGTTTGGGCTTGCACTCGCGCTGGTGTTGTTCGCACCCGCACGCTGGCTCGCGCAGGTGATCGAAAAGGCATCGAATGGACAGTTGCGCCTGATCAACACCAGCGGCACCGTGTGGCAAGGGCAAGCCGACCTCATGTTCTCTGGCGGCGCAGGAAGCCGCACACAAACCGTTTTGCCGCGCGGCTTGTCCTGGCAACTGGCACCCCGGCTGGATGGGCCCATGCCCGCGCTCGGCATCCGGCTGAATGCTCCCTGCTGCACACCCGAACCCATTCACTTTCAGGTACGCCCTCGCTGGGGCGGCGCAGAGCTTCAGATTGCGGCTTCGAGCAGCCAGTGGCCGGCCGATCTGCTGAGTGGCCTGGGTACCCCCTGGAACACCCTGCGCATGGAAGGACAACTGTCCTTACAGACCGCAGGCCTGACACTGCGTTGGGCGCAGGGCCGCGCCAACATGGCGGGCGCAGTGGCCATCGATGCGCTGGACATTGCTTCACGGCTGTCCACGCTTCGCCCCCTGGGCAGCTACCGTCTGGAACTTCAGGCGCTTGAGGATGGTCACTCCGCATCGCTGGACCTGCAAACGCTCCGTGGCGACCTGCAGCTTCAAGGGTCGGGGCAGTGGGTTGGGGGACGGCTTCGATTCAATGGTGAGGCCCGGGCAGCACCAGGGCGCGAAGTGACCCTGACCAACCTGCTCAACATCATCGGCCGGCGTGACGGCCCCCGTTCGCTGGTCAACATCGGTTGAGGATGCTCTGTAGAACCCACGCCATGCCACCAGTCAAAAAACAGACATCGCGGCACACTTCGCGATAGGATTCGGATATGAAAACTTTCTTCTTCCGTGCTGACGCGGTCAGGCGCGACCCGAATGGTCCGCGAAAGCACGGTGCAACACCAGTGTTACTGGCTCTGAGCGCCTTCATCCTGGCAGGGCTGGGTTCCACAACTGGACCGTCGGTCATGGCGCAGACGCGCGCCAGCGAGCCGGTGGTACTCAATTTTGTTGGTGCCGAGATTGAGGCGGTGGCCCGCACGATGGCGACCATCACGGGCCGCAACGTGGTGGTTGACCCCCGGGTCAGAGGCACCATCAACCTGGCCACAGAGCGGCCAGTTTCGCCCGACGCGGCACTCAACCAGTTTGGCGCCGTGCTTCGCCTGCAGGGCTTTTCGCTGGTAGACACCGGTGGTCTCTACAAGATCGTGCCCGAAGCCGATGCCAAGTTGCAGGGCAACATCGTGAGCGCGGGCTCCGTGGCCAGACTGACCGCATCCAACCAAGTCGTGACCCAGATATTCCGGCTCAATCACGAATCTGCCAACAATCTGGTACCTGTGTTGCGACCGCTGATCGCACCCAACAACACGATCAACGTCAATCCAGGCAACAACTCGCTCGTGATCACCGATTACGCCGACAACCTGCAACGCATCGGCCGCATCATCTCGGCTCTTGACGTGGCCGGATCAACCGATGTGGAGATCATTCCGCTGCAGCACGCCGTGGCTGAAGATCTGGTGGGCCTGGTCACCAAGCTGATCGATTCCGGAGGCGCCGTGGCGGGTGGTGCAGCGCCGGCAGACACGTCAGCCAGGACGAGCCTCGTGGCGGAGCCACGAAGCAACAGCCTGATCCTTCGCGCAGCCAACCCGGCCAGGCTGGCGCTGGTGCGGTCACTGGTGGCAAGGCTGGACCGACCGACATCCGATGCCGCGAGCGGCAACATCCATGTGGTGTACCTCAAAAATGCCGACGCGGTATCGCTGGCAACCACCCTGCGGGCTGCATTGGCTGCAGAAGCCAGTTCGGGCGCCGGCGCCAGTTCAGGTGGCGGTTCGTCCGGCATCGTGGCCACATCCACTGCGGCCAGGGCTGGCACGGCCGCCGATCCGTCTTCAGCCCCGGTGTCGGCCAGCGCCGGCCCTTCCACCGGCGGCCAGATTCAGGCAGACCCTGCCACCAACTCCCTCATCATCACCGCACCCGAGCCCGTCTTCAGGCAACTGCGCGCGGTGATCGACAAGCTCGATTCAAGGCGCGCACAGGTCTATGTGGAAAGCCTGATTGCCGAGGTCAATGCCGACAAGGCGGCCGAGTTCGGTATTCAATGGCAAGGCCCGCTGGGCGCCTTTGGTGAACGCATGGTG
This sequence comes from Hydrogenophaga sp., assembly GCA_011390855.1. Taxonomy (GTDB): domain Bacteria; phylum Pseudomonadota; class Gammaproteobacteria; order Burkholderiales; family Burkholderiaceae_C; genus Hydrogenophaga. The sequence continues at coordinate 4,142 of JAABRN010000514.1, forward strand.
GGTGTACTAGGCACCAACTTCGGTGCTGGCGGCAACAACATCTTCACCAACACGCTGCCGGTGGCCACGGGCAATTTTGCCGATGTGACGCCTCCGGGACCAGGCCTGAACCTGGGTGTGGCCGAACGCCGCAATGGCGTCTACGTGCTGGGCTTTCTGGCCCGCATGCTGCAACAGACCGGTGAAGGCAACATCCTGTCGACCCCCAACCTGCTCACGCTGGACAACGAAGAAGCCAAGATCGTCATCGGCCAGAACGTGCCTTTCGTGACGGGCCAGTTCACCAACACAGGCAGCAATGAAGGAGCGGTCAACCCGTTCCAGACCATCGAGCGCCAGGACGTGGGCCTGACCTTGCGGGTCAAGCCCCAGATCAGCGAAAACGGCACCATCAAGATGACCATCTACCAGGAGGTCAGCAGTGTGCAAGCATCATCGGTCAATTCGGCCACCGGCCTGATCACCAACAAGCGCACCATCGAATCCACCGTGCTGGTGGATGACGGCGCCATCGTGGTGCTGGGTGGCCTTTTGCAGGACGAGTACGCCGGCAACCAGGACAAGGTGCCGGGTCTGGGTGACATTCCCCTGTTTGGCAACCTGTTCAAGAGTGAATCGCGCTCCCGCAAGAAGACCAACCTGATGGTGTTTCTCCGCCCGGTGGTGATGCGCGACAGCCGTGAGACCAGCACGCTGGCTCTGGACCGTTACGAGCTCATGCGCGCGGTACAAAAAGATGCACAACCCCGATCCAGCAGTGTGCTCCAGATCAACGATTCACCCGTGCTGGCGCCCCAGTTGGCTCCTGGCGCGCTGCTGCCTCCTCTTGGCACATCCGAGCCCGCCCCAACTGCCGCACCCACCGGTGTGGTGCCCGCAGAAGCAGGCCCTCAGCAGTAGGTCGTTGTCGTGACGAAATACCCGCTCCCCTATTCCTTTGCCAGGGAACACCACTGGCTGCTTGAAGACAATGGCGAGGGGGTCACGCTGCTCGGCAGCAACTCACCCGCAGCAGACGCCCACACACAGACGAGACGCCTGTCCGCCTTGTCCGAGATTCTGAGGCGCCACAGCGTGAGCGACATGCAGTGGGAGAGCAGCGAGCTGCTGTCCCAGCGCATCAGTGCCGCTTACGCACAAGGAGAATCCAGTGCCGCGGCTGTGGTGAGCGAAGTGCAGGGCGACGCGGATCTCAGCCGGATGATGCAGGACTTGCCGGCGATCGAAGACTTGCTGGAAACCGCAGACGACGCGCCCATCATCCGCATGCTCAACGCCCTGCTCACGCAGGCCGCACGCGACGGCGCCAGCGACATCCACATCGAGCCGTATGAGCGCCATTCCAGCGTGCGCTTCCGGGTAGACGGCACCTTGCGGGAAGTGGTGCAACCCAACCGGGCGCTGCACGCCGCGCTGATCTCCCGGCTGAAGATCATGGCGGAACTCGACATTTCAGAGAAGCGCCTGCCACAGGACGGCCGCATCTCGCTGCGCATCGGTACGCGAGCTGTCGACGTGCGGGTGTCCACGCTGCCCAGTGCCCACGGCGAACGCGCAGTGCTGCGCCTGCTGGACAAGAGCGAGAGCAAGCTCAACCTGGAAGCAGTGGGCATGCAAGGCGAGGTGCTGGGTCAATTCGAACGCCTGATCCAGCAACCGCACGGCATCATCCTGGTCACCGGACCGACCGGCTCTGGCAAAACCACGACGCTGTACGCCTCGCTGCAGCGGCTGGATGCCAGCACGCAGAACATCATGACGGTGGAAGATCCCATCGAATATGAACTGCCCGGCATTGGCCAGACCCAGGTCAACGCGCGGATCGAACTCACCTTTGCCAAAGCTTTGCGGGCCATCCTGCGGCAAGATCCCGATGTGATCATGATCGGTGAGATCCGCGATTTCGAAACCGCGCAGATCGCCATCCAGGCGTCCCTGACCGGTCACCTTGTGCTGGCCACGCTGCACACCAATGACGCCCCCAGCGCGGTGACCCGCTTGACGGACATGGGCGTGGAGCCCTTTCTTCTGTCTTCGAGCCTGCTGGGTGTGCTGGCCCAGCGTCTGGTTCGGCGCCTGTGTGTGCACTGCCGCCGACAGGACGAGCGGGGACGCTGGCAACCGGTGGGCTGTGATCGCTGCAGCCAGACCGGCTACAAAGGCCGAACGGGCATCTATGAACTGATGGTGGCTGACGACAAGATCCGTTCGTTGATCCACAACCGCGCCGCCGAGAGCCAGGTGTTTGTGGCGGCCGAGGCAGCGGGGCTTCGTTCAATGCGCGAAGATGGACAGCGCCTCATTGATGAAGGCGTCACGTCGGTGGCCGAGGTGATGAGTGTCACTCGAGACTAGATGGGAGCACCCCCGCCGCGCTTCGCGCGACCCCCGCAAGGGGGCGATACCAGTGGCCCGGCAAAGCCGGTTCCACGGTATCTCTGGACTGAGACACTCGCCCGAGAAATATTGGCGCACGCCTGCTGCGCGGGTCCCTGTGAAACTTCTTTCTGAACATGCCTGCTTACACGTTTGAAGCGCTGGACGCGAAAGGTGCGACCCAGAAGGGCTTGATCGATGCGGATACCGCGCGCTCGGCGCGCAGCATGCTTCGGGCGCGTTCGCTGGTGCCGATCCTGGTGGAACCGGCCATGGGTGCTTCCGGGTCAGGGAGCTCGTCCAGCGGACTGAACATGACGATCTGGGCCAGTCGCATTTTCAACGCGACGGCATTGTCGGTTTGGACCCGCCAACTGGCTGGTCTTGTGGCGGCAGGTTTGCCGCTGGAGCGGGCGCTGGCGGCACTCACTGAAGAAGCCGAGGTCAGTCGCCAGCGCAACCTCATGGCATCGCTTCGATCCGAGGTCAACGGTGGATCCCCTTTTGCGCGGGCTCTGGCGCAATATCCCCGCGAGTTTTCCAATTCATACACCGCCGTGATTGCGGCTGGCGAACAGAGTGGCCAGCTTGGCACGGTGCTGGAGCGCCTGGCCGACGATCTGGAGTCGAGCGAAGCACTGAAGAACAAGCTCCTGGCGGCGTCGCTTTACCCGGCCATCGTCACCCTGGTGGCGATCGTGATTGTGGTGTTTCTGGTGACATACGTGGTGCCCCAGGTGGCGGGCGTTTTCGAGGGCAGCAAACGCGCGCTGCCCTTCCTCACGGTGGCCATGATGTCCATCAGCGACTTCGTTCGCGACTATGGGTGGTGGATGCTGGGGGCCGGCGTGCTCACAGTGCTTGGCGTGATCATGGCCAGACGCAACCCCACTTTGCGCCTGAGCATGGACGCGGCCTGGTTGCGTTTGCCCCTGATAGGCCGTTTGGCGCGCGGCTACAACGCAGCCCGCTTCGCTGCCACGCTGGCCATGCTGGCTTCGGCCGGCGTACCCATTCTCCGTTCGCTGCAGACCGCAGCAGAAACCTTGTCGAACCAGGCCATGCGGGCCGACGCACTGGATGCCCTGGTGCTGGTGCGGGAAGGCGCTCCTCTGGCTTCGGCGCTGGCGAGCAAGAAGCGGTTTCCCGCCCTGGTGAGCATGTTTGCCCGCCTGGGTGAGCAGACCGGCCAGTTGCCCGCCATGCTGTCCCGGGCGGCAGAGCAGCTCAGCGCAGAGGTTCAGCGCCGCGCCATGCACATGGCCACCATTCTTGAGCCCTTGTTGATCGTGACCATGGGGCTGGTGGTGATGATGATTGTGCTGGCGGTGTTGATGCCCATCATCCAGTTGAACCAGCTGGTGACTTGACCAGGCACTTGACCCACCCCCGCGCCGTGCCTTCGGCACGTCACCCCCTTCAAGGGGGCGACACCAGAGGCCCGGCAGAGCCGGTTCCTCGGTATCTCTGGA
>JAABRN010000526.1 GCA_011390855.1 Hydrogenophaga sp.
CCCGAGCTTCTGATTGGCAACGTGCTGGCCAGCGAGGTCGATCCACTGACATGGAGCGAGGCTGGACTGCGCATGTCATTGGTGACCGACCAGCTCAACTTCGCCAATTTCCCTTCAGAGGGCTACCGGCTGCAGGCGGAGGTGGTGGCCGGGCGCCGCAGCGTGGAAGGCGCTCCCAGCACACGCTTCACGCGCTTTGACGGCAATGCCACGCTGGTGAGGTCCTGGGGGCCACACACCTTCAACTTTGGCGCACGCGTGGCACACGCGACCCAGATCCCGCCGGGCGCCAACGACGAGTATTCACTCGGCGGTTTCCAGCAGCTGTCGGGTTACCGGCTGGGTCAAATTGCAGGCAACTACCTGGCTTTCGGCAGGGTCAGCTACTACCACCGCCTGCCGTGGGACACCCGTGTCGCCAGAGCCTTGTTCGCAGGCGGGTCAATTGAAATGGGCAACGCCTGGGCAAACCGAAGCGAGATCAGCCTGGGCGACCTGCGCACAGGCTCCAGCCTTTTCGTGGGCGCAGACACCGGCGTGGGTCCGCTGTACCTGAGTCTGGTGCACGCGGCGCGGGGGTACACGGGGCTCTATCTGTTCCTGGGAAGACCGTAATCCGGAAACACCCCCGCTCCGCCCGCGGCGTCACCCGCTCAGGGGGTGCGACGAAACGGCGCAGGGGTGGGTCGTCAGACCCTTTCGATAATGCCGGCAGCCCCCTGCCCCATGCCCACGCACATCGTGACCATGCCGTACTTCTTGTTGTGGCGGCGCAGCGCGTGAACTACCGTGGCGGCGCGGATGGCGCCAGTGGCTCCCAGCGGGTGCCCCAGGGCAATGGCGCCACCCATGGGGTTGACCTTGGCCGGGTCCAGGCCCAGGGTGTTCATCACGGCGAGCGACTGCGCTGCAAATGCCTCGTTGAGTTCGAACCAGTCGATGTCGTCCTGCTTCAACCCTGCGTATTTCAACGCAGCAGGAATCGCTTCTATGGGGCCAATACCCATGATGTGCGGCGGCACGCCCCGGCTGGCGTAGCTCACGAAGCGTGCCAGCGGCGTGAGGTTGTAGCGCTTGAGTGCCGCCTCGCTCACCACGATCAGCGCACCCGCGCCGTCGCTGGTTTGCGAGCTGTTGCCGGCGGTCACCGAGCCACGCGCAGCGAACACCGTGCGCAGCTTGGCAAGGCCTTCGAGCGAGGTGTCGGGCCGTGCGCCTTCGTCCAGACTCACGGTGCGCGTGCTGGTGCTCACCTCGGCACTCTCCAGATCCACGGTGCGATCGGTCACTTCCACAGGGGTGATCTCGTCGCTGAACTCGCCATTCTTCATGGCGAGCACCGCACGCTGGTGCGACTGCACGGCGAACGCGTCTTGCGCATCTCGGGAAATCTTCCACTGCTGCGCCACCTTCTCTGCGGTGAGCCCCATGCCATAGGCAATGCCATAGCTCTCCACGTCGTCGGTGTTGCTGAAAATGCTGGGCGAGAGGCTGGGCGAGTTGCCCATCATCGGCACCATGCTCATGCTCTCGGTGCCGGCAGCGATCATCACGTCGGCTTCTCCCACGCGAATGCGGTCGGCTGCCATCTGCAGTGCCGACAGACCCGATGCACAAAAACGGTTGACGGTGATACCGCCTACGCTGTTGGGCAGCCCGGCCAGGATGGCGCCAATGCGCGCCACGTTCAGGCCCTGCTGCGCTTCAGGAATGGCGCAACCGCAGATCACGTCTTCAACGGCTTTCGGGTCAAGGCCCGGCACCTGGGCCATGGCCGAACGCAAGGCGTGGGCCAGCAGGTCATCCGGGCGCAGGTGCCTGAAAGAGCCCTTGTGCGAACGGCCGATGGGGGTGCGGGTGGCGGCAACGATGTAGGCGTCTTGAATCTGTTTCATGGGAACTCCAGAGGTTTTGGTCCAGAAGCACCGCGGAACTGGCTCTGCCAGGCCGCTGGTGCTGCCCCCTTGAGGGGGTCGCGCGAAGCGCGGCGGGGGTGGGTCAATTTCTCACCGGCTTGCCGGTATTCAACATCCCCAGAATCCGCTCCTGTGTCTTCGGATGCACGATCAACGAGCAGAAGGCCTGGCGCTCCAGCGTCATCAAATAGTCCTCGTTCACCAGCGTGCCGGGATCCACATCCCCACCCGTCACCACATTCGCGATCAGCGAAGCGATGTGGAAGTCGTGCTGGCTGATGAAGCCACCGTCACGCATGTTGACCAGGCTACCGAGAATGGTGGCCTTGCCGTCACGGCCGGCCACCGGGAACAGTCGCTTCTGCGGTGCGCGGTAGCCTCCATTGAACAGGCTCTTCGCCTCGTTGATGGCCACGAACAGCAGTTCGTCCTTGTGCGGCACGATCACGTCAGAGTGCAGCACGAAGCCCAGCTTGCGGGACTCCAGCGCACTGGTGCCCACTTTGGCCATCGCCGCTGCTGTGAAGCCTTCGGTGAGGAAAGGCAGCAGATCCTTGCCTGTGGAAGTCTCGGCGTTTTCCGCTGCGCGGCGGGCAATGTAGGTCAGCCCACCGGCACCAGGCACCAGACCCACGCCCACTTCCACCAGACCGATGTAGCTCTCCATGTGCACCACGCGGCGCGCACTGTACACGGCGAGTTCGCAGCCACCACCCAATGCCAGCCCACGCACGGCAGACACCACCGGCACATTGGCATAGCGCAGGCGCAGCATGGTCTGCTGCATGAAGCCTTCGGCGTCTTCGATCGCGCTCACACCCACCGCCATGAAGGCCGGCAACATGGCCTGCAGATCGGCTCCGGCGCTGAAGGGCTCGTCGCCCGACCACACCACCAGGCCCTGGTACTCCTTCTCGGCCAGGTCCACGGCGGCCATCAAGCCTTCACACACCTCAGGGCTGATGGCGTGCATCTTGGTCTTGATGCTGGCGATCAGCACCTGCTCGTCCAGCGTCCAGATGCGGATCGAATCGTTCTCTTCGATGGTGGTGCCAGCCGTTTCAAACTTCGGTCCGTCTTCGCCCAGCAGCAGCTCAGGGAAATGCTGGCGCTGGTACACCGGCAACTGCAGTCGGCCCTGGAATTCACCCTTGGTGGGGTTCCACGAGCCTTGAGCGGTGTGCACGCCACCGGCTTCTGCCACCGGGCCCTTGAACACCCACTCAGGCAGCGGCGCTTGGCTCAGCGCCTTCCCCGCCTCGATATCCTCCTGAATCATCTGCGCCACTTCCAGCCAGCCAGCCTCTTGCCACAGCTCGAACGGACCCTGCTTCATGCCGAAGCCCCAACGCATGGCCTGGTCCACGTCGCGCGCGGTCTCGGCGATGGTGGCCAGATGCACGGCGGCGTAGTGGAAGCTGTTGCGCAGAATCGCCCAGAGAAACTGGCCTTGCGGGCCTTCGGCGTTGCGCAGCAGTTTCAGGCGCTCGGCCGCCGGGCGCTTGAGCATGCGGCCATACACCTCGTCGGCCTTTTCGCCGGCTGGCACGTAGTCCTCGCTGTCCAGATCGAAACGCAGGATGTCTCGGCCGACCTTCTTGAAGAAACCGGCCTTGGTCTTCTGGCCCAGGTTCTTGAGCTCCAGCAGCTTGGCCAGCACCGGCGGCGTGCCGAAGCTGCCGTAGAACGGGTCGGTCTCCAGGCTCAGGTTGTCCTGCAGCGTCTTGACCACGTGGGCCATGGTGTCCAGGCCCACCACGTCTGCGGTGCGGAAGGTGCCGCTGCTGGCACGGCCCAGGCGCTTGCCGGTGAGGTCGTCCACCACGTCATACGTGAGGCCGAAGTTCTCCACCTCTTTCATCGTGGCCAGCATGCCGGCGATGCCGATGCGGTTGGCCACGAAATTGGGCGTGTCCTTGGCGCGCACCACGCCCTTGCCCAGGCCACTGGTGACGAAGGTCTCCAGATCGTTGAGGATCTGCGGCTCGGTGGTGGGCGTGGCGATCAGTTCCACCAGCGTCATGTAGCGCGGTGGGTTGAAGAAGTGAATGCCGCAGAAGCGTGGCTTGATCGCTTCAGGCAGCACTTCGCTGAGTTTGGTGATCGACAGGCCCGAGGTGTTGGACGCCACGATGGCGTGTTCGGCGATGAAGGGTGCGATCTTGGTGTACAGGTCGAGCTTCCAGTCCATGCGCTCGGCGATGGCCTCGATGATCAGGTCGCAGTCGCGCAACTGCTCCATGTGCTCTTCGTAGTTGGCCTGGCCGATCAGGTCGGCATCGCTGGCCACGCCCAGAGGAGAGGGCTTGAGCTTCTTGAGGCCTTCGACCGCACGCGTGACGATGCCGTTCTTCGGGCCTTCCTTCGCAGGCAGATCAAAAAGAACGACAGGCACCTTGACGTTGACCAGGTGCGCAGCAATCTGCGCGCCCATCACGCCAGCGCCGAGCACGGCGACTTTTTTCACTTGAAATCGGTTCATGGATTGGGTTCCTTTACGCGCAAGGTGTCGCGCGAGGGGTGGTTATCGGGAGACACCGCGGGGCCGGTTCTGTCGGCCCGCAGGCATCGCCCCCTTGAAGAAGACGCGCGAAGCGCCGAGGGGGTGTTTTCTTATTCAACGCGTGTCCAGATCTGGGTACGGTAGAACGGGCCGATGTAGCCACGAATCTGCAATTTTTTTCCTTCGTCCAGCGGTGTCATGCGAAGCGTGTATTCCTTGCCGTTCTCCGGATCGAGGATTTTTCCGCCCTCCCAGACCGCGCCGGATTCGGGTTTCTTTGCACCCCGGATGATTTCCATGCCCAGCTTGGGTTTGTCCTTGCGATCGTCGGTGCACAGGGTGCAGTTGGGCTCGCTGCTCTCGGTCAGGGCTTTTTCGACCTTTCCGTTCAGAGCACCCGATGGCGTGGTCGCGATGCGTATCTCGGCCATGGCCTCGCCCGTCTTGTCATCTACATTGCGCCACAGCCCCTCGGGGGTCATTTGTGCGAATGCAACCGTCGAACCGAGCGACAGCAAAAATGGCAGGGTCTTGATCATGCAACTCTCCTCGGAGCGAAATGGCTGCTTCCAGAAATACCGCGGAACCGGCTACGCCGGGCCGCTGGTGTTGCCGCTTTGGGGATGAGGCAACGCGGCGCGGGGAGCGCGTCGTTCACGCCAGCGCTGCGTCTGTGTCCATGAGGACCTTCGACCCAGCGCGAGCGGTGCGCATCAGCGTCGCTGTCTCGGGGAACAGCTTGGCAAAGTAGAAGCGTGCGGTCTGCAGTTTGGCCACGTAGAACGGATCGGTGTTGCCAGCGGCGATCTCGCGCAGTGCCACTTGTGCCATGCGGGCCCAGAAGTAGCCGAACACCAGGTGACCGGCCACGCGCAGGTAGTCCACCGCAGCGGCGCCCACTTCGTCGGCGTTTTGCAGGCCCTTGAACCCGATCTCGGTGGTGAACTTGGTGATCTGTTCACCCAGCACGGCCAGCGGGTTGATGAACTCGGCCATCTTCTCGTTGACGCCCTCTTCCATCACCAGCGCGCCCACCAGCTTGCCGAACTTCTTGAGCGTGGCGCCGTTGTTGCCCAGGACCTTGCGGCCCAGCAGGTCCAGACTCTGGATGGTGTTGGTGCCTTCGTAGATCATGTTGATGCGGGCATCGCGCACATACTGTTCCATGCCCCATTCCTTGATGTAGCCATGACCACCAAAAACCTGCTGGCACATGGTGGCGGCCTGGTAGCCGTTGTCGGTCAGGAACGCCTTGGTGATGGGCGTGAGCAGCGAGAGCATGTCGTCGCTGTCTTTGCGCACCTTCTCGTCCGGGTGGCTGTGCACCTTCTCCAGCAGCACCGAACAGAAGATGGCCAGGGCGCGGCCACCTTCGGCATAGGCCTTGGCGGTGAGCAGCATCTTGCGCACGTCGGGGTGCACGATGATCGGGTCGGCCGGTTTGTCCTTGGCCTTGGGGCCGGTCAGGCTGCGCATCTGGATGCGGTCTTTGGCATAGGCCAGGGCGTTCTGGTAGGCCACTTCGGTCAGGCCCAGGCTCTGATTGCCCACACCCAGGCGTGCGGCGTTCATCATCACGAACATGCCTTGCATGCCCTTGTTGGGCTGGCCCACGATGGTGCCAATCGCACCATCAAGAACGATCTGCGCGGTGGCGTTGCCGTGAATTCCCATCTTGTGTTCCAGGCCACCGCAGTAGATACCGTTGCGCTCACCCAGCGTACCGTCCTTGTTCACGTTGAACTTGGGCACGATGAACAGACTCACGCCCTTGATGCCGGGAGGCGCATCGGGCAGGCGAGCCAGCACCAGGTGGATGATGTTGGCGGCCATGTCATGCTCGCCAGCACTGATGAAGATCTTGTTGCCGGTGAGCTTGTAGGTGCCGTCGGGCTGCGGCTCTGCCTTGGTGCGCATCAGGCCCAGGTCGGTGCCGCAGTGGGGTTCGGTCAGGCACATGGTGCCGGTCCATTCGCCGCTGGTCATCTTGTGCAGGTAGGTGGACTTCTGCTCGTCGGTACCAAAGGTGTGCAGCGAAGCGTAGGCGCCGTGCGTGAGACCGGGGTACATGGTCCAGGCCTGATTGGCCGAGTTCATCATTTCGTACAGGCACTGGTTCACCACCAGCGGCAGGCCTTGCCCGCCAAATTCGGGGTCGCAGCTCAGCGCGGCCCAGCCGCCTTCCACGTACGTCTTGTAGGCTTCTTTGAAGCCCTGGGGTGTGGTGACCTCATGAGTCTTCTGGTCGAGCTTGCAACCTTCGGTGTCGCCACTGATGTTGAGCGGGAAGATCACCTCGGACGCAAACTTGCCGCCTTCTTCGAGCACTGCGTTGATGGTGTCCACGTCGATGTCGGCATGCTGGGGAAAGGCCTTGAAATCGTCCATGACGTTGAGCACTTCGTGCATCACAAACTGCATGTCTCGCAGGGGCGGGTTGTAAACGGGCATGGGGGATCTCCTGTGCTGGGTTTGTGAAAAATGGAAAAGGGTGGCTCAGACGGCGGTGAGCGGGGCTTTGCGCCCGCGTGGGGTGCGCACCGCCAAGCTGGTGGGCAAAACGGTCTGGCTGTAACGGAGCAGGATGCTTTCGAAGGCTTGCATCGCACGTTTCAGCGAATCCGGACTGCGCAGGAAACGCGCCTCGTAATGCAAGGCCAGAATAAGGGCGTGCACTTCGAACGCCATCTGTGCTGCATCGGTATCGGGGCGCAAGTGGCCTTCGGTCACGGCGAGCTCCACTGCACGGCGCATGGCACTGAGCCAGGTGTTGACCGAGCTGGCCAGTGCGTCGCGCACCGGGCCGGGGCGGTCATCGAACTCCACAGCACCACTGATGTAGATGCAGCCCGAGTCAATCTCGACCGAGGTGCGCTTCATCCAGTTGTCGAACAACGTGCGCAACCGCGGCAAACCACGGGGCGCATACATGGCCGGATAAAACACTTCTTCTTCGAAGCGGGTGTGGTACTCGCGCACCACGGAAATCTGCAGTTCTTCACGCGAACCAAAATGCGCGAACACGCCCGACTTGCTCATCTGCATCACCTCGGCCAGCGCGCCGATGGACAGGCCTTCCAGGCCGATCTGTGTGGCCAGTCCGAGTGCCGCGTCCACGATCGCAGCCTTGGTCTGCTGGCCCTTCTGCAAGGGCTTGCGAGAAAGCTCGTCTGTGCGGCTGCGCTTGTGCATGGGCGTGACAGTCATGGATGGAATGAAGATGGGAGAAACAAGTGAACAGAAAAAAGACCGGTCGAATAATCGAACGGTCGTGCTATTTTTACACCAAAGCGCTGGCAAGTGGGCAAAAGGGCCCAGATAAAACTGGATTTTGTTTAGGGTCGACGCCCTAAAAGGCCACCCGCAGGGCGGCGGTAACCGTCAAGGTGTCAGGAGCGCATGACGGGCAACAGCAAAGCCAGGCTGTGTTCCAGGTGTTCGCTGGGTGAGCGCTTGAAGCCGCTGCGGGCAAAGCGCTGCAAGCGCCCGACGCAGAAGGCGGTGATGGCAGAAGCGTCCGCCTGTGCGTCCACTGTGGGTGTGGCCGCCTGCGCCAAGAGCGCCACTTCGCGCAGGTTCTGCCGCAGTGCCGATTCGATCTTGTCGAAGAACAGATTCATGCGCTGCTGCAGGCGCTCGTTTTCGTGAACCAGAGCGTCACCCACCATGACCCGTGTCATGCCCGGATTCTTTTCGCCGAACTGCAGCAGCAGCGTCACCAGCTTGCGCGAGCGCGCATTGCCGTCAGGCTCGCGCTCCACCAGCTGGTTGACCAAGCCGAACACCGACTGTTCGATGAATTCGATCAACCCCTCGAACATTTGCGCCTTGCTCGCAAAGTGCCGGTACAGCGCGGCTTCGCTCACTTCCAGCCGGGCGGCCAGTGCGGCCGTGGTGACGCGTTCAGCGCCTGGTTGCTCCAGCATGGCCGCCAGTGCCTGGAGGATCTGCACCCGGCGCTCACCCGGTTTGGGTCGCTTTCGTCCGTTGCCTTCGGGGGTGGCCGCATCCGAAGGGCTGTCGGAAGCGATGTCGGCCATGGGCATGTGCTCGGGTGCGCTGGAGGTCATGGGCAGTCTGTCCGTCGGTGTTCGGCTGGCGGGCCAGATGCGCGCCCGGTTTTTTTGTCATCCCTTGTTTCATTTTCGCACAGGGTTTCCCGGTTCAGCGGTGCGTATGTGGAGGGGGTTGTGGCGCTTATGCCACTGCAGCAAACGACACGTGCACACGCAGCCCGTGACCCATCGCGCCCACCGCCAGTTGAAGCTGGGTGTGGTGCGCTCGAGCGATTTCGTCCGCAATGGCCAGCCCCAGCCCATTGCCTTCGCCAACGGTGCCCGGCACACGGTAAAACCGTTGCAGCACCCGCTCCTGCTCGTCACAGGGAATGCCAGGGCCGTCGTCTTCCACCTCCAGCCAGGCACAGCGCTTGTCCTGCCCCTCACCTGGGCCGCAGCGCAAGGTCACACGCCCACCCACTGGGGTGTAGCGCACGGCGTTGTCCACCAGATTGATGAGCAGTTCACGCAGCAGCCAGGCGTGTCCTCGCACCTGTGCTTCCTGGGTTTCCAGACCCAGATCGATCTGCCGGTCCGCTGCAGCGTCAAGGTAGAGCGACAGAATGCTCTCGCACAAGTCCTTGAGGTCAACCTGCTGCTCCGGCTGGGCGTCCACGCTCACCGCGTCCGCGCGCGACAAGGCCAGCAACTGGTTGGCCAGTTGCGAGGTGCGGCGTGTCGCGTCGCGCATGCGCCGCACCTGATCCACCCGCAAAGGCAGCAACTCGCCGGTGGCCATGCTCCGCGCCGCCTGCGCCCAGGCCTCCACCTGGGCCTGCAGACCGGCCAGCGGCGTGCGAAGCTGATGGGCAGCGTCGGCCACAAAACGGCGCTGCGCCTCGGTCTGGGTGTTGACGAGCCCGAACAGCCGGTTGAGCGAAACCACCAGCGGGCGCACCTCGGCAGGCGCGCTGTCGGCGAGGATCGGACTGAGGTCACGCGGCGACCGGCGCTCCACCGCCTGTTTGAGATCGATCAGCGGTTGCAGGGCCCGTGCCACGGCCCAGGTGACGGCAATGGCGGCCAGCAAGAGCAGCGCAACATTGGGCAACAGCACCCGCAACAACACCGTCCGCAGCCAGTTCTGCCGCGCGTTCGACCCGTCGGCCAGCATCACAATGAGGTCGCCCGCCGAACTGCTGCTGCGTTGCGCCACCACCCGGTAGGTGATGCCCCCTTCCACCACGCTCAGGAACTCGGGGTCGGCGGTCGCTGGCAGCACGGTGGGGAACCATGACTCTCCCAGCAAAGGCGTTCCCTGTGCATTGAAGATGCCGTAAAACGCCACGCCGTCGCGCTCCTTGAGGAATTCGTCCACCGGTGGCGCCAGCAGCAGGGCCAGGCCAGGCTGGGTCTGCGAGAGCGCGCCCTGGTTCATAAACGGTTCCGCGCTGCCGTCGTTCGCCGGGCGACGCGGTGTGGTTACCACAATCGAGTCCACCAGCAGCGGCACCAGGCGCTGCAATTGCTGGTCTTGTTGCAAGGCCGCCGTGCCGGCGCTCTGGTAGTGCAGGTACACGCTGACCAGCCCCACCAGCCCCAGCGGCAGCATCAACAGCACCAGCAGGCGCCGCTGCAGGCCCCAGATCATGCCCTCGGGGGCGCTGCGATCAGGAATGAGGCGCATCGCTGCCCGAACGCAGCTCAAGCCGGTAGCCGAACCCCCGGATCGCCCGCAACGCCACGCCCGCCGGATCGAGCTTGGCACGCAGGCGAGAGATGTACACCTCGATGGCGTTGGGCGTGATTTCCCTGTCCCACCCGGTGAGCGCCTGCAGCAGCTTGTCTTTGGCCGCCGGCTTGGGCGCCTGCATCAGCAGGTACTCCAGAACCGACCATTCACGCGGCCCCAGCTCCATGACCTCACCCGACAAGGTGGCGCGACGGTGGGCGGTGTCCATCTCGATGGGGCCGAACCCCAGCACAGCAGACGTGGCGGCCTGCGAGCGCCGGAGCAACGCACGCAAACGGGCCAGCAGCTCGGGCAGCTCGAAGGGCTTGACCATGTAGTCGTCTGCCCCCAGGTCCAGGCCTTGCACGCGGTCCTGCAAGGCATCGCGCGCGGTCAGGATCAATACCGGCATGGCCAGCCCACCTGCGCGAAGCCGACGCGTCAGCGTGAGACCGTCAATGCCCGGCAACCCGATATCGACGATCGCCAGATCAAAGCTGTCGTTCTGCAAGGCCACCTCAGCCCGCTCGGCACTGCCCACCCAATCCACGGTGTAGCCGGCATCACACAACCCCAGCTTGATCCCACTGGCCACCATCACATCGTCTTCAACAAGAAGGAGTCGCATGTCTAGAGATCCCCCCTGCCGCGCTTCGCGCGATCCCCCTGAGGGGGACGCACCCTGGGACCGGCAGAGCCGGATCCTCGGGTGCCCTGGAAAAATCCCCTCGCTCCGGAAAAGACCACGAGGCCTTCCATATCAGTGTGAACGGATCATGGTGCCGAAAGGCTGGTCGCCGAGGACTTCGAGCAGCAGCGCATGGGGCACGCGGCCGTCCAGGATGTGCACCGCGTTCACACCGCTCTTTGCCGCGTCAAGCGCACCGGCGATCTTGGGCAGCATGCCACCCGAGATGGTGCCGTCTTCGCACAGTTCGTCGATGCGGCGTGGTGTGAGCTCGGTCAGCAGCTTGCCGTCCTTGTCGAGCACACCGGGAATGTTGGTGAGCATGAGCAGCTTCTCGGCCTGCAGCACGGTCGCCAGCTTGGCGGCCACCACGTCGGCGTTGATGTTGTAGCTCTCGTTGCTGACGCCAAAACCGATGGGGCTGACCACCGGGATGAAGGCGTCGTCTTGCAGGGCCTGCACCACACCGGGGTCGATGCTTTCGATGTCGCCCACCTGTCCCACGTCGTGTTCCAGGCTGGGGTCTTTGGAGTCGGCCATGCGCAGCTTGCGCGCCCGAATCATGGCGCCATCGCGGCCAGTGAGCCCCACTGCCTTGCCGCCGGCCTGGTTGATCAGGCCCACAATGTCCTGTTGTACCTGCCCGGCCAGTACCCACTCCACCACTTCCATGGTTTCTTCGTCGGTGACGCGCATGCCTTGAATGAACTGGCCCTGCTTGCCCAGGCGCTTGAGCAGCGTTTCAATCTGCGGGCCGCCGCCATGCACCACCACCGGGTTGATGCCGACCAGCTTGAGCAGCACCACATCTTCGGCAAACGCCTGCTGCAAGGCAGGGTCGGTCATGGCATTGCCACCGTACTTGATGACCATGGTCTTGCCGTGGTACTTGCGGATGTAAGGCAAGGCCTGCGCAAGCAGCTCGGCTTTTTCTCGCGGCTGGATGTGGGAAATGTTGACGGCGGCAGATGTGGACATGCTTCAAGTTCGCTGTGAAGGCTGTGGGACGCCAAATTGTAGGGCGCGATACTGCCCGCGGCTTGAAACCGCGCCCCCCACTCTCCATGCCGGGTCAGCTCAGCGCGCGCTGGATGATGATCTTCTGCACGTCCGACGTGCCTTCGTAGATTTGGCACACCCGCACATCGCGGTAGATGCGCTCCACCGGAAAGTCGCTCACATAACCGTATCCGCCGTGCACCTGAATCGCGTCGGAGCAGACCTTTTCGGCCATCTCGCTGGCAAACAGCTTGGCCATGGCCGCTTCCTTCAGGCAAGGCTGATCCGCATCGCGCAGAGCGGCGGCGTGGTGGGTGAGCGCGCGAGCGGCCTCGATCTGCGTCGCCATGTCGGCCAGCCGGAAACCCACGGCCTGGTGGTTGAAGATGGGCTGACCAAAGCTTTCACGCTGTTTGGCGTAGGTGAGCGCGCATTCCAGTGCGCTGCGCGCCATGCCGATGCTCTGCGCCGCGATGCCGATACGCCCACCCTCCAGCGCACTCAACGCGATTTTGTAGCCTTCACCTTCAGCGCCAATCAGGTTCTCGGCCGGGATGCGGCAGTTGTCGAAATTGATCTGCGCGGTGTCGCTGCTGTGCTGCCCCAACTTGTCTTCCAGCCGCGCGACCACATAGCCCGGCGCGCTGGTGGGCACAATAAAAGCGCTCATGCCCTTCTTGCCTGCGCCCTTGTCGGTGACCGCGATCACGATGGCCACGTCGCCATTCTTGCCACTGGTGATGAACTGCTTCACGCCGTTGATCACGTATTCACCGCCCTGCTTCACTGCTGTGGTGCGCAAGGCAGACGCGTCTGAACCCACATGGGGTTCCGTCAGGCAGAAGGCGCCCAGCATCTGGCCGGCTGCCAGCGGCCGCAGCCACTGTTCCTGCTGGTGCTGGTTGCCGTAGCGCATGAGAATGGCATTGACCGGGCAGTTGGTCACCGAGATCACCGTGCTCGTGCCGCCGTCGCCTGCGGCAATCTCTTCCAGCACCACCGCCAGGGTGACGTAATCCAGCCCTGCCCCACCCAGCGCCTCTGGCACACAGATGCCGTAAGCCCCGAGTTCTGCGAGGCCCTTGTGCACGTCCTTGGGAAAGTGGTGTTCCTTGTCCCATTTGGCCGCGTGCGGCCACAGCTGTTCCTGCGCGAAAGTGCGCACGGCGTCGCGGATCATCAATTGGTCTTGGGTCAGCATGTTGGGTCCAGAAAAAAGCTACCAGTGGTCGGCACGCCGACCGTCGAAATGCAGCAGGCGGCCGCTGTCTTCAGGCGTGATGTCGGCAATCACTTTGCGCAAGCCGCTCACACTATCCTCCAGCGAAACGGGCGCTGCTGCCCCGCCCATGTCGGTCTGCACCCAGCCGGGGTCCAGCGCCACCAGGCGGGCTTCGGGATAGTCAAAGCGCGCACTGCTCAGCGCCATGTTCAGCGCCGCCTTGCTCACACGGTACAACCATGCATTGCTTGCAGGCACGCTACCAATCTGGCTCATGCTGCTGGAAAGCACACCGAACACACCCTGCGCGGCCTCGACCATCGGAAGCACTTGGGGAATCACCTGCATCGCCCCGAGCACGTTGGTGTGCATCACCTGGTCAAAGGCCTCCCGCGTGGGCGGCGTGGTGGCATTGGCGCGGTCCATCACGCCGGCCACGTACAGTGCCACATCCAGCCTTTCCCCATCCAGTTGCCAGGCCAGGCTGCTCACGCTGGCCGGGTCGCTCACGTCCACCCGCAACACCTCTGCACCCAGCGCCTGGAGGCGCGCAGCCCCCACATCGCCCCGCACGGTGCCGATCACCCGCCGCCCTTCAGCCAGGTACTGGCGCACCAGCTCCAGGCCGATGCCGCGGGACGCGCCAATGATCAATACAGTGGGCATGGTAGACGGAAGTGGGATTTATCAGGGCCGCCGCAGAACCGGCTTTGCCGGGCCGCAGGGGGCGCCCCCTTTGAGGGGATGACGCCGAAGGCGGCGCGGGGGTGTTACACCATTTCCACCGCCATCGCCGTGGCCTCACCGCCACCAATGCACAACGTGGCCACACCCTTCTTGCCACCACATGCCTGAAGTGCATGCAGGAGCGTGACCAGAATGCGCGCGCCACTCGCGCCAATGGGGTGGCCGAGCGCACAGGCGCCTCCGTTCACGTTGACCTTCTCGTGCGGAATGGACAGCTCGGTCATCAGCGCCATGGGCACCACGGCGAAGGCTTCGTTGATTTCCCACAGGTCCACGTCGGCCACGCTCCAGCCGGTTTTGGCGAGCAGCTTCTGGGTGGCGCCCACCGGGGCGGTGGCGAACCAGTTCGGCTCCTGTGCATGTGTGGCGTGGGCCACGATGCGAGCCAGCGGTTTCAGGCCCTGAGCCAGTGCGGTGGACTGGCGCATCAGCACCAGGGCGGCCGCGCCGTCATTGATGGAAGAGGAAGATGCGGCGGTGATGGTGCCGTCTTTCTTGAACGCGGGCTTCAGGCTGGTGACCTTGTCGAGCTTGACCTTGCCCGGGCCCTCGTCCACGGACACCACACGTTCACCGCTGCGGTCCTTCACCGTCACCGGT
>JAABRN010000516.1 GCA_011390855.1 Hydrogenophaga sp.
CTGGTCGGGGTAGATGTACTCGATGACGAACCGATCGCCGTTGTTCTGCGCGAGTTCGCGGATCACGAAGTCGGGGCGCCCGTCGGCCCGTGCAGCGCCAAGGAAAGTGTCCACCTCGGCCTTGGGCACCCGCCTGATGAAGCCAAAACCCCTGGCGCCGGGGAATTCGTTGGTCGAGTCGCGGCTGTTGATGTAGGCCTCGAACTGCTGGCGGGTCACTGCTGCGCCGCCAGATGCTGCCACCGCACCGCGCGCACCGCGCAGACCGTACTCGTAGAGGGCAAAGCGCTCCTGAATCAGCTCGATGACCTCTGCCGTCAGACCACGCAGGCGTTCATTCAGCAGAGCCTGGTTGGTGCGCTGGGTCGACCAGACGGCCCATCCGGTGACGAGCAGGCCGACGCAGAGCAGCAGTATCGCCCCGCGTTGAAGGGGGCCGGCAATGGACTTCAAGGGATGCTTCTCCCGGCACCGAGTGCGTTGTTGTTTCCCCCACCTGAGTCGTTCACCCGAAGCCTGAGGGACACCTGCATACGGGGCTGGCACCGCCCAAAAGAACGGTTTTGGGGCACTCTATCACCCGGCTTGCCGCCTCAAACGTGACAAAAGACCGGTGTCTGCCACCCATTTACCGGATGGGCGGCCAGAGCATGCCGCCGATCAGCCCGCAATCAGCCCTGGCAGCTCTGCAGCGGCCGCACGCTCCAGTGGTTTGGTCAGGAACCCGCGCACGCTGGAAAACCGCGCGGCCCGCTCGCGGTCGAGCGCATCGCGCGACGACGACAGCAGGACCACGGCCGTTGCGCCTCGCTGTTCAGGGGTAAGTGCTTCAAAGGCTTCGAGAAAATCGAAACCATTCATCACCGGCATGTTGATGTCAAGCAAGATCAGGTCCACGCCATGGCCGGGCGTGCAGCGCAGCTCGTCCAGCGCGTCCTGGGCCTTGATGTGGGCGCTGATGTCGTATTCGACACCGCAACGGGTGAGCGCGATCCGCGTGAACAGCAGATCGTCTTCGTTGTCATCGATCATCAGGATTCGCAACGGCATTCTGGACGGTCTCGAGGGGCTTGTCTGCGTGTGCTGGAATCCGTTGTCGCAGGCGCCTGACTGGCGGCAGGGCCCAGGCAGAATCCAGAACACAGGCTTTTATGGTTGACGTTGGCGCCAAGTATCGCGGCTTTGCACGGGTTTGCGTACAACTGTGGCTTTTCCCCCGACTGGCGTCACTGCGTCTTGCGCTGTATGAACAGGTTGCGTCTGGCGTCTTCAGGGTAGGCGAAGGTGACCGCCCCGTTGCGCACCAGCCCCATCACCAGCATGTTCTCGGTCACGGCGTCTTTGCTGGTGACGTTGAACGGTTTGTCGTAGGTGGCCACGACGCCGTAATACACCCGCCGAATGTCTTCCAGCTGCGCCTTGATGGCGGGCCCGGTGAGGCGGCCGTCTCGGATACCGAACAGCGAGTACATCAGCAGGTACACCGCGTCATAGCCCTGCGCAGACGCCATGGGCACAGCCATGCGGCTGTCCTTGTGCATGCGCCGGTAGGCACTCAGGAATGCCACGCGGCGCTCGTTGCTGGGCTCCGCAATGAAGGTCTGCACCGTCAACGTGCCCTCGGCCGCTGGCCCCGCCGTGTCGATGAAGTTGGGGAACGACAGCGTCCATGGACCCACCAGTGGCGCATTCCATTTCAACGCTGCGCGGCTGCGTGCAATCACGGCATTCTCCGGCCCCACCGTGTAGGCAATGATCACATTCGCGCCGGCGCTGCGGGCTGCTTCCATTTCAGTGCTCAGATCCTTCACGCCGAGCGGGAAGGAAGTCACATGCACCGGTTTCACGTTGGCCGCTGCCAGCGCCTTGACCACGTCGTTCTTGCCGGACTCACCGTACGGTGTGGCGTCGGCAAATATGGCCACCTTGTTCAGGCCGCGCCGCAGGATGTCCTTGACCATGAACGGCGCCTTGATCTCTTCGCTTGGCGAGACACGGAAGATGTAGCTCGCGGGTGCCTCCACCTGCTGCGTCACCGGAGAGCCTGCCGCACAAGGAACGATCAACGGGCTCTGGCTGGACTGGAAAACCGGGATCGCCTTGATTGCCACGCCTGTGTTGCAAAACCCAATGGTGGAAATCACTTTGTCCACCTTGACGAGTTCTTCGCTCATCTTCAGGCCGGTATCGGGATCGCCTTTGTCGTCCTTGATGACCAGTTCGATGGGACGCCCCAGATAGCCACCCACCGCGTTGATTTCCGACACCGCGATCTGAATGCCATTGAGCATGGCCTGGCCAAAGTCGGCCGATCCGCCACTCATGGGCCCGATGATGCCCACCTTCAGTGGTGCCGGGCTTTGGGCCATGGCTCCCGCTGAGAACAGCGCGGCGAGTGAGAGGGCGCAGATGGGCCCTTGGCGTTTGAAAGTGGTGAGAAGGGTCGAAAGCATCGTGTCTGATCTCGGATGGGCCATGGAGCATGCCTCTGTTGAAAGTGCGCGCATGTTGGCACTTGCAACAGCGCTTGCACATGGGCACTAACCCGATCGCGCCTTTCAAGTGCGCTGAACTCGTGCAGTTCACCACGCATGAGCCGCTGGCGGCCCGGGCGCGCCTGCTGTCCCAGGGTCAGGAATCGCGAATACACGAACCGGCAGACGGGCTGGCAACAGTCTGGGGCCATGCCCATCAATGCCCGGCCACTCTACATTTGGATTCCATTTAGTTTCCATATGGATTCCAAATGGAATCCATATGGAATCCAATGGGCGTATAGTCCAGTCTTCATTCACTTCCGCCAGCCGCCATGCCACTGCCCATCTCAGAATCCAGAGCCCGCCCGGGTGATACCGAAAAGATGGCCGTCAACATGGGGGTCGTCGATCTTGGGCAGATTGATCTGCTCGTGCAAGAGGGGTTTTATTCCAACCGGTCCGATCTGGTCCGCACCGCCGTGCGCAACCAGCTGGCCGTGCACGCCGACGCCTTGCGCCAGACCGTGGCACGCCGCACCCTCACGCTGGGTTTGCAGCAACTGGGGCGCGTGGAGCTGGAGCGCGCAGTGGCTGCTGGTGAGCGCCTGAAGATCCAGGTCGTTGGCCTGGCCCGCATCGATGACGATGTGTCACCCGAGCTGGCGTTGGCCGCCATCGAATCCGTGACGGTGCTCGGTGCTTTCCAGGCCAGTGCGGCTGTGCGAAAGGCGCTGGCCGACAGGACGACCTAGTGTCCTGCGCGGCGGACCCGTTCCGCCGTGCGTCTGGACCAGGTCATTTCGCGCCATGAACGTCACCTCACGCTTTCTTTCACCCCAGAACCCGTTCACTCCCAACCTGAGAGCCACCCATTGAAACCTTTGCTACCCCATTCGGGATCGCTCGCCATGAACATCAACGACACCATTGAGCAGGCACTTGCCAGCGCCGGGATCGACACCAGAGGCGGCCCCATGCAGGGCGTCACCGAGACCATCCGCCAGGCCCTTGCTTCCGCCGGCCTGGGTGCCGGGGCTCCCATGGGGCCGCAAACGCAGACCCAGAAGGCCAACGAGGCACGCACCTTCGACGTGGAGGCGCGCGATCTGGGCACTGTGCCCGTCGGGCCACAGGCCCAGCCTGGTACGCCAGCCAGGGGCCAGTTCCTGGCCCGCGGCCATTCGGGCCCTGCCGGCAGCCGCGCCTACAAACTCTACCTTCCGCCACAGGCTGCACAGGCCGGCGCAGCGCCACTGCCGCTGGTGGTGATGCTGCACGGCTGCACCCAGTCGCCAGATGACTTTGCCACCGGCACCCGCATGAACCGCCTGGCCGACGAGCACGGATTCCTCGTGGTCTACCCCGAACAACCGGCGGGTGCCAATCCGTCGCGCTGCTGGAACTGGTTTCGTGGCCAGGACCAGAAGCGCGCCGGCGGCGAGCCTGAAATCATTGCCGGCATCGTGCGGGCGGTGCAGGCCGAACACGCGGTGGCCAAAGGCCGCGTGTATGCAGCGGGCCTGTCGGCCGGCGCAGCCATGGCGCTGGTGCTGGGCGAGACCCACCCGGAAATCTTCAGCGCCGTGGGCGTGCATTCCGGCCTGCCCTTCGGCTCGGCCAGCGACATTCCTTCGGCGCTGGCTGCCATGAAGGGCCGAGGGGCCACCGCCGCCGGCGCAGGGGCGAACCCTGCCCGGCGGGCTGTGCCCACCATCGTCTTCCACGGCGACCGCGACCACACGGTGCAG
This sequence comes from Hydrogenophaga sp., assembly GCA_011390855.1. Lineage (GTDB taxonomy): Bacteria > Pseudomonadota > Gammaproteobacteria > Burkholderiales > Burkholderiaceae_C > Hydrogenophaga. The sequence goes on from JAABRN010000516.1 coordinate 4,226, forward strand.
CACCGCAACGGGGAGCAGGTGGTGAAGCAGGCGCTGGCGCTGCATACGGCGCAAGGCTCGTTGAGCGTGCACTCCGAACCCGGCGTATCCGCAGGCGGGCGTCGCTACCAGCGCACCATTCACTCAGACGCCACAGGCAAGGTCAAGGTGGAATCCTGGACCCTGCACGGCGCAGGCCATGCCTGGTCGGGTGGCGATGCGGGCGGCAGCCATACCGACCCTGTCGGCCCCGATGCTTCGGCAGCCATGCTGGCGTTCTTCATGGCGCACACGGGCAAGCACTGAGTCGCGCCCCCGTGACAACGGGAACCAGAAGGCGGCGACCGGTCAGCCCAGCCTGAACACCGCCACTGCCTCCACCAGCTGGCGCGACTGCCCCTGCAGGCTGGACGCAGCGGCCGCGCTTTCTTCCACCAAAGCCGCGTTCTGCTGCGTGGCCTGGTCCATCTGGCTCACCGCGTCGCCCACTTGAGACACGCCCGAACTTTGTTGCGAAGAGGCTGCGCTGATCTCACCCATGATGTCGGTCACACGCTGGATCGAAGACACAATCTCTGCCATGGTGCTGCCTGCCTCGTCGACCAGTGCGGTGCCCTGACTCACGCGCTCCACGCTGGCGTCAATCAGCGTCTTGATTTCCTTGGCCGCTGCCGCCGAGCGAACAGCCAGGCTGCGCACTTCTGAGGCGACCACCGCGAACCCCCGGCCCTGCTCGCCCGCGCGGGCTGCTTCCACTGCGGCATTGAGCGCGAGGATGTTGGTCTGGAAGGCAATGCCGTCGATCACCCCGATGATGTCGGCGATGCGTTGGCTGCTGTCGTTGATGCCCTTCATGGTGTCAACCACCTGGCCCACCACGTCACCGCCGCGCAGCGCCACAGTGGAAGCGCTTTGTGCAAGCCGGTTGGCCTGGCTGGCGTTGTCGGCGTTCTGACGCACGGTGGTACCCAGTTCCTCCATCGAGGCTGCGGTTTCCTGCAAGGCGGAGGCTTGCTGTTCGGTGCGTTCGGACAGGTCCTGGTTGCCCTGTGCGATCTGTGCGCTGGCGGTGGCCACGCTGTCCGCGTTGTGGCGCACGTCCGAGACCACGCGCGAGAGGTTGGTCTGCATGGCGGCCAGTGCGTGCAGCAACTGTGCCACTTCGTCTTTGCCCCGTGCATGCACTTTCACGCTCAGGTCACCGTCGGCCACGGCTTTGGCCACCGTCACCGCCTCGGCAATCGGGCGGGTGATCGACCGACTGAACCCGATGCCAGCCAGCACCGCCAGCGCGCACACCATCACCATCAGGCCGATGCTCAGCCAAGTGGCTTGCTGTGCCTGCCTGGTGGCCTCTTCTGCGGCAGCCACGCCATCGGCCGCGATGCGCTCTGCCGCCTGGTCCAGCAGCTTGGCAGGTTCCCGGTCCATCCCGCTGACAGCCTTGTCGCCCAGCGTAGGGTCGAAGCCACCTTCCCTGAATGCCTCGAAGGCCTTGCGGTAGTTCACGCCCATGGTGGTGTGTGACTGTGCAAACTGTTCCACCAGTTGGCGGGATTCACCCGCCGGCAACCGCGTCGCCAGGGCTTGCAGCGTGGGGCGCATGTCGGACTCGATGCGGTTGAATGCACCCCAGTGCCGGTCAAGCGCCGCCGACTCTTTCCCTCGCAACAAGGTGTTTTTCCATTCCTGTACCTGTGTCTTGAACTGAACCAGCAGGTCGCTGGCCGCTGCGGCGTTCTGCTGGCTGGTCTGCAGGGTGGTGCCGTAGGCGGTAATGGCCTGGTTCAGGTTGTAGATGCCGTAAAGGGCGGCACACAAAAGCACCAGCATGGAGGTGGCAAATGCCAGTGGCAGTTTGAACGAGAGTTTCATGGGAGTCTGGAGGCGGTGAGGGCGTTGCCCTGCGTAAGCTGGGCAGCGCTGGCTCATGACGAGCGCTGCCGAGCACAGAAGGACGTCTGTGCTCTGGTACTTGTATCGGCACGACAGGCAGGTCTGTGGAATATGAAATGAAGCAGCAAAACCCACCATTTCTGTGTTTCGACCAAAGGTCTCCCTCCGGTTCCCGCTGCCATACCGGTGCGCCCAGGCGCCCCTTTTACGACCTGTTCCTATAATCTGGGCCATGACCCGGAACCACAGCCTCCACCGCGCGCCGCTGGCGCGACCACGCCTTTCGGCATGGGTGGTGGTGCGGGTGCGCCAGTGCGCACCCGCGTCCGTGCAACGTCAGCCGGTCGCACTTTCCTGAGCCCGGCGATCCACCTCCTCCTTTTGCGCAAACCAACGATCGCCGGGCCACTGCCCCGCGCGAACGCGTGCCCGCCCTGTAGAGGCGGGACCGCCCCTGTTGGAGTGCCCCATGAATTTGAAAACCCCGGTTGAGCGCTTGCTCACCGAACTCGACTTTGCTCGCCTCAACCAGCTCGACAGCGACGACCCGTCGTCTGAGCTGGAGCAGGTGCTCGCAGCCACCGATCTGGTGGCCTCCCGCGCTGTACCAGCTGATGTGCTCACCATGAACTCGCAGGTCGCGCTCGAAGACCCGAGCACGCTGCGCCAGCAGACATTCACCCTGTGTTACCCGGCTGATGCAGAACCCGCAGAGGGTTGCATTTCGGTGCTGTCTCCGCTGGGCGCTGCTCTGATCGGCCTGCGCGTGGGTGATGTGGCGCGCTGGATCACCCCAGACGGCAAGCCGCGCGAGGCCAAGGTGCTGGGCCTGCTGTTTCAGCCAGAAGCAAGTGGCGACTACGTCACCTGAGCGTCAACATCCCGATTCAAAGGGGGCACCGCGCCGCTGAGCCCATGCTTCTTCGGTCCCCGCGCTGCCGTTCCCAGTTCCCTCTCCGAGGCCCTGCCGTCGCAGAATCCCCAGGGGGAATTCAGGTCAGGCCGAGCATCTGCGCCAGGTCTTGCCGGGCACTGGGCTTGTCCAGCATCAGGTGGTGTTCCAGTTCCAGCAGGTGCACGTCCATCAGGCGCACAGCCTCGTCCGCGTCGCCGCGTTCGATGCATTCGACGATGCGTTCGTGTTCGTCGTGCTCGCAGGCGGCGTTGCCCGGTGGTTGGTGCACCGCGACGATGAGTGAGCAGCGCGAGACGATCTCCACCAGGTAGCGCTCCAGGATCGGGTTGCCCGAGAGCTCGGCCAGTCGCAGGTGGTACGCACTGGCCAGCCTGGCCCAGGCGGGTTGGTCGAAACGGTGCATGGCCTGGTGTTCGTCGCGCAACTGCTGGCGCAGGGCTTTCAGGTTGGCCGGTGTGGCGCGTTCGGCCACCAGCCGCACGATGGCCGCCTCCAGTGCGCGTCGCGCTTCAAATATCTGCTGGGTTTCTTCGCGTGAAGGTATGGCCACCATGGCGCCCTTGTTGGGGCGCAGCTGCACGATGTGGTCGTGCGCCAGCTTCTGCAGCACTTTGCGCACCACCGCGCGGCTCACGCCAAACAGCTCGCACAGCGGCGCTTCGGGCAGCTTCGTGCCGGGCGCCAGCCGCTGGCTCATCACGCCGTCAAAGACCGCACGGTAGATGCGCGTTTCCACGTCGTCTGCGGCGGCGGGTGCAGCGCCGGCAGGCTGAGGTGACGGTTTGACTCGGCGCTCGCGCGCGGAAGGGGCAGCGGGTTTGGGCATGGGCGCCAAGTTTGCCTCAGTTGGCGGGGCGCAGGCAGGCGGCACTGACCAGACGCTCACACACGCTCCACTGCCGGGCGAGCCATCGCCTGCACCAGTCCCGCCAGGCGAATGAGCGCCAGGTCGCTGCCG
>JAABRN010000517.1 GCA_011390855.1 Hydrogenophaga sp.
TTTTCAATAGCTGGGGGTGCTTTTCTTCTGCTCAAGTGCGGTGTGGGGCGGTGCCGCTGCGTCGTGCGACGTCTCTGGCAGACCCTGTGTTGGCCTTGAAATCAGTGGATGAGCGCAGCGGGCAGGGCACGAGGATATGCCCCTTTGGTCTGCGTCAGGCAGGGAGGCGGCCCGTGACCCGTTTCAGGATGGGCGTTCGCCGTGTCGCTCAAGGCTGCCGGCTGACGCAAAGCGATGGTGGCGCTGTTCGCTCAGGCGCCTGCGAGATCAGTTCAGCATGGCAAACGCAGATTCGGGTAGCAACATTTCGTGCTCCGGCTCGGGGAGCGGCAGCGTGAAATAAAAGGTGCAGCCTTGTCCCAGGCTGGTCTCTGCCCAGATCCTCCCCCCGTGGCGCTCAATGATGCGCTGCGCCAAGGCAAGACCGGTCCCAATACCGTCGAAGTCCATGGAGTGATGCTGCCGCTGGAACATCACGAAGAGGTTGTGCGCCTTTTCCAAGTCAAAACCGACACCATTGTCTTGCACATAAAAGGTCTGGTCTCCGAGGGGGCTGGACTGGCAGCCCACCTTGATCTTCGCCACATCGCGTGGCCTGGTGTACTTCACCGAGTTGCTGAGCAGGTTGCCGCAAGCCTGAGCCAGCAGCATGGCGTCGCCCTTCACCAGTGGAAGATTTTCGTCGATCACCCACTCAATGCGGCGGTCGGGATTCTCCTGCTGCAGGTGGTTGACCACGCCATTGAGCAGCGGCCCCAGCGGCACATGTTGCGATTCCAGCGCTACCCGACCCAATCGGGCGTATTCCAGCAGGCCTTCGATCATGAGACTCATGCGCTTGCTCGCCTTGGCGATCGAGTTCATGTACTGCAGGGTGAGCACATCGGCAGAGTCTCCCAGTTGCTCCTGAAGCAGGCTGACGAAGCTGGCGATATGGCGCAGCGGTGCACGCAAATCGTGGGAGACCATGTGCGAAAACACATCCAGATCTTTGTTGGCAGCCACCAGTTGTTGCGTGCGCTCAGCCACGCGCTTTTCAAGCTCGCTGTTGAGGTCGTTCATGACATCTTCCAGGCTCTTGGCAGCTGTCATGTCGCGGGTGATGTTCGAGAGGCCCTGGAGCTCGCCTTCTTCGTTGCGCAGCGCGGTCATCACGGTGTGAGCCCAGAAGCGCGAGCCGTCTTCACGCAGCCGCCAACCGCGTGTTTCCCATTGTCCGTGGGCCTTGGCCAGGCGCAACACCTGCTCGGGATCAACTTCATCCTCTCCCGGGCTGTCGGTCGCCAGCAGCTTGGAATAAGGCTGTCCGATGATTTGCACGCGTCCGTGGCCATGCAATCTCTGAGCACTCTCTGACCATTCGGTGACCATGCCCTCGTCGTCCACGAAGTACACGCAGTAATCTTGAATGGCGTCGACCATCAGGCGGTAGCGTTGCTCGCTCTGGAACAGTTCCGCGCTGCGTTCGCGCACACGTTCTTCGAGGTCGCGATTGGCTTCGAGCACAAAATCTTCAGTCCTGCGACGTTCGCTCACGTCATGCAATTCAATAAAGATGCCCTCTACCGCACCATTCTGGAAATCCGGTATGTAGTTGATTTGGTAGAAGTTGCGGGAGCCATCTGACGATTCCCGCTCGGCCTCAAAAGATTGAGACTCCCCGCTGAGCGCACTCGCCACGCGCGGCAGAATCTCAGGCAACAGCTCCGGACGCACCACCTGGCTCAGGTGCGACCCCACCATTTCACCTGCCAGCTTGCCATACCGGGTGGCGTGGGCCGAATTGGCAAACCGGCAGATCAGGTCTTTGTCGTAGTAGGCAAGCCGGGCAGGAATGCGGTCCGTGATGGTTTGCAAAAATCCCCCGTGAGCCGCCAACCGTTCTTCAGCTGCCCGACGATCGCTGATGTCGACCACGGTGGTATTGCTGTGAAGAAACTGCCCCTGGGCATCAAAGACGGATGTGGAAGACAGCAGCGCGTGGAAGTGACTCCCGTCCTTTCGGGTGATTTCCAGCTCCATGGGTTCGGTGCTGCCCTGTTGGCGCAACGACTCCAGCCGATTGGTGGCGAGCTGCCGCCAGAACGGATCAATCAGATCGAACACGCTCATCTTGCCCATCAGCTCCTCCCGGCTGTAGCCGAGCCAGTTGAGCAAGGTCTGATTGACCTGGACGAACCGCAGGTCGGAATCCAGCGAGAGAAACCCGCATGGCGCCTGTTCGTACAGCGCTTCAGCACGAGCCAGGCGGGCTTTCAATGATTCGATGTCGTCGCCTTGACTGGCACCGCCATTCTCGGCGGTGTGCTCATTGGCGTCGGGACGTTCGGTTGTCATGGTTCAGGGCTCCGGGTCATGGCATTTCATCAAGGCAAAAAATTGTCCTGTGAGTGCATATCGGTCACTGCGCTGAAAAATTCAGCGCTGGTGCTTGGGGAGGGTATAGAAAAGACGCGCGCGAGTCAAAAAGCCCAGAGAATGAATCTCTGGGCCTTCAGCGGTTTTTTTGCGTGGTGCGAACCAATCCCGAAAGGGGGTCGCGGGGAGGGCTGGCAGCGCTGGGTGACGCTGTGGGAAGAGACGACGCCTTCTCCTTCCCCGCCCATGAAATCTACAGACCGGCAGCCGCCTTCAGTGCGGCCGCCTTGTCGGTCCGCTCCCATGTGAACTCCGGCTCCTCGCGACCAAAATGCCCATAAGCTGCGGTCTTTGTATAGATTGGCCGAAGCAGGTCCAGCATCTGGATGATGCCTTTGGGACGCAAGTCAAAGTGTTCGGTAACCAGGGCGGCAATGGCCTCGTCCGGGATCACACCGGTGCCTTCGGTGTACACCGTCACGTTCATGGGGCGCGCCACACCAATGGCGTAGGCCACCTGAATCTGGCACTGCCGCGCCAGGCCGGCGGCCACGATGTTCTTGGCCACGTAGCGGGCGGCGTAGGCTGCGGAGCGGTCCACCTTGCTGGGGTCTTTGCCAGAAAAAGCGCCGCCGCCGTGCGGGCAGGCGCCGCCGTAGGTGTCCACGATGATCTTGCGACCGGTCAAACCACAGTCACCCTGCGGACCTCCGATGACAAATCGCCCGGTGGGGTTGATCAGGTATTTGGTGTCTTGCAGCCATTCCTTTGGTAGCACCGGCTTGATGATTTCTTCAATGATGGCTTCATTGAAGGAGGCCTTCATTTTGGTGGCCGTCTCGCTCTGGTCAGGGCTGTGCTGGGTGGACAGCACCACGGTGTCGATGCTGTGCGGTTTGCCATTCACGTAGCGCATGGTGACCTGGCTCTTGGCGTCGGGGCGAAGGAAAGGCAGGCGGCCGTCTTTTCGCAACTGGGCCTGACGCTCCACCAGGCGGTGCGCGTAGTAGATGGGCGCAGGCATCAGTTCAGGCGTCTCGTCACAGGCGTAGCCAAACATCAGGCCTTGGTCGCCAGCACCGATGTTCAGGTGATCGTCGCTGGCGTGGTCCACGCCCTGTGCGATGTCATTGCTCTGCTTGTCGTAGGCGACCAGCACCGCGCACCCTTTGTAGTCGATGCCGTACTCGGTGTTGTCGTAACCAATGCGCTTCAAGGTGTCGCGGGCCACCTGGATGTAGTCGACGTGGGCATTCGTCGTGATTTCGCCCGCCAGCACGACCAGGCCGGTGTTGCACAGTGTTTCCGCCGCGACGCGGCTGCGCGGGTCCTGGGTGAAGATCGCGTCGAGAATCGCGTCGGAAATCTGATCGGACACCTTGTCTGGGTGGCCTTCAGAGACGGATTCAGAGGTGAAGAGAAAGTCGTTCGCCATGTATAAACTCCAAGTTGGTAGATCGGCGTTGCCGGTCTGTCAGAGTTCGGCGAACGCTTTAGCGGAATTTATGAATCGCCCCGCAATTAGTTCAGTAACTCGGCGATGGCCGGATTCTAGAACAAACGCTGGCGGCTGCTTCGTGTTGCATTGCCCACTTTTTGAGTGAATTTTGGAATTCTTCGTCCAGTCGCTGTTTCGTGTCTTGAGCTGGTTTCCCTTGCCCTTGCTGCATGGCCTGGGCTGGATGTTGGGATGGCTGAGCTTCTTGACGTCAGTCCGTTACCGTCAAAGGCTGTTCGCGCACGCCCGCCAGGCGGGCTTCTCTCGTTCTGTGGCGCTGGCCTCGGTGGGTGAGTCTGGCAAGCTGGTAGCGGAGTTGCCACGGCTTTGGCTGGGGCGGCCGGTTCGGATCGGATGGGAAGGCGCCGCGCACATTGAGGCGGCACAAGCACACGGGGCAGGCGTCCTGTTTCTCACGCCGCATCTGGGCTGTTTCGAGATCACTGCGCAGGCTTACGCACAGCGCTTTGGTGAGCGGCAACCCGTGACCGTGCTCTTCAGGCCTGCGAGAAAACCCTGGATGCGCGAGCTCGTGGCAAATGCCCGTTCCCGCCCCAATTTGATTCCCGCACCGACCACACTGGGTGGCGTCAAGCAGTTGATCAAGGCAATGAAGGCGGGACAGGCCGTGGGGTTGTTGCCTGACCAGGTGCCACCTGCGGGGCAAGGCGCCTGGGTGCCTTTTTTTGGACGCGACGCCTACACGATGACCCTGTCTGCCAGGCTGGCCCACACGCCCGGGGCACAGGTGGTGCTCATCTGGGGAGAACGGCTGAGTTGGGGCCGGGGGTATCTCGTTCGTGTCCGGCCATTCCGTCTGCCTGACGGCGAAGTTCTGTCTTCCGATGCTGTGCAGGCGGCGCACCAGATCAACCTGGCCATGGAGTCCCTGGTGCGAGAATGCCCGGCGCAGTACCTGTGGTCATACGATCGCTACAAAGTCCCTTCAGGACTGGCGCCCGTTGCCAATGAGCCCGTGTGATCGGGTTGACTTATTTTGCCGCCCGAACGGTTCCTTGAATGAGTCTTGAGCAAACTTCGCCCGCTTCGAGTGGGCTGGCACGAATGGGTAACCGCCTGGGGCTGGCCTTCATGCGCTTGCTCTCGGTGTTGCCCCTTTCCTGGGTCCGCGCGATCGGGTGGGTGCTGGGTACGCTGCTGCACTGGGTTGTGCTGCGTCGCCGTCGCATTGCCCGCATCAACTGGGCCTTGTGCTTTCCTGAACAATCTGAAGGTGAGCGCAATCGCGCCATCCGGCGCCATTTCATTGTGTTTGCCCAGGCCTGGCTAGATAGGGGCTGGTTGTGGGAAGGTGCGCCCGAGGTGGTGCGCAAGCGACTGAAACTGCGTGGCGATCTGCGGGTGCTGGAAGGCGATTCACCAACCGTGTTGTTTGCGCCCCATTTTGTGGGCATGGATGCGGGCTGGACAGCGCTGACCGCGCACCTGGAGCGTCGCTTCTGTGGCATCTACGCGGAACAGCTGAATGCCGACGTGGATCGCTGGATGGCACAAGGGCGCCAGCGGTTCGGTGAGCCGCACATCGTGGCCAGGCGACAGGGGCTCAAACCCCTGATTGCGGCGCTTCGCGCAGGAGAACCTCTTTACCTGTTGCCCGACATGGATCACGGCGCAAGGGATTCTGTCTTTGTGCCGTTTTTTGGCGTCCAGACAGCGACGTTGGGGTCGCTTTCCCGGTTCGCGCGCCTTTCAGGGGCGTCGGTGGTGCCCGTGGTCAGCCGCATGACCGCAGAAGGCTATGAAGTCACGGTTCATCCCGCCTGGGAAGGCTTCCCGACCAAAGATGTACAGGCCGACACGGCGGTCATGAACCAACAGCTGGAAGCCATGATCAGGGGCATGCCCGAGCAGTATTATTGGGTCCACAAACGTTTCAAAACCCGTCCGCCGGGTGAGCCTTCGCCTTACGCTTGAGGTCGAGCAAGGCGAAACCCAGTTCCTCGATCAAAGGGGTCAGTCCAGAGCGGGGGGCTCGTCTTCTGTTTCTGACGCTCCAGCTGCTCCCTGCGGTTGAGCTTGTGGCTCGTGTGACCAAAACCACAACAATTGCGCCACCTCATCCAGTCCCTGCTTTTTCAAGGCCGAGAACAATCGGGCTTCGCCACCGCCACATTGCAGTCGGGCAATCGACAGCGCCTTGGTGGCTTCTGCGCGGCTGAGTTTGTCGGCCTTGGTCAGCAGCACCAGGAACTTCAGCCCTTGTTCCACCCGCGGACGGATCACCTCGAGCAGAATTTCATCGAGTTCGGTCAATCCCAGACGAGGGTCGCACAACAGCACCACTGCCCTGAGGTTGGGGCGTGTCATGAGGTAATTGCCCATCACACGCTGCCAGCGCAGTTTGGCTTCCCTTGGGACCGCCGCGTATCCGTAGCCGGGCAGGTCGGCAAGCACGGCGTCGTGAACGCCTTGCTTGCCCAGCGAGAACAGGTTGATGCTCTGGGTGCGGCCCGGGGTCTTGGAGGCAAAAGCCAGGCGTTTTTGCTGTGTCAGCGTGTTGATACAGGTCGACTTGCCAGCGTTTGACCGTCCAACGAAGGCGATCTCGGGCAGATCCAGGACTGGCAGGTGTTCAAGTTGCGGTGCGGTGGTGAGAAACCTGGCTGTGTGCAACCAGCCGTGCGCAATTTTGGGTTCCGGGTACCCAGCAGGCGTGATCTTCTCCGCCTTGTGCGGTTTGTTTTGTGTGGCGCCGGCGGATGGCGAGGAACTGGGGGCTGAGGTAGGGTATTCGGTCATTAAAGGGTTTTCCAGTGAGCATTGTAAAATCGTCTGGCTAATACCAGACAAACCGCGAATTTCTTTAACCCGAACCCGTCGCCCTCGACGCCTGCCCCGTCATGAAATTGCCCGTTTCGTTCCTTTGCGCCGCCGCAGCTGCGGCTTTGTCGTTCAGCGTTCAAGCCCAGACAGTCAAGCCTGACCTCGGTAAAGGCGCGGCCACATTCGGGCAGGTGTGCGTGGCTTGCCATGCCGCCGACGGCAACTCCTCCACCCCTGCCAACCCCAAACTTGCTCAGCAGCATCCAGAGTACCTGATCAAGCAGTTGCAGGAGTACAAGTCGGGCAAGCGTGAAAACGCCATCATGAAGGGCTTCGCCAGCTCCTTGTCCGATGATGACATGGTCAACATCTCCTACTGGTTGGCCAGCCAGAAGGCCACGCCTGGCTTCGCTCAGGAAAAAGACCTGGTGCGCCTGGGTGAGCGCATCTATCGCGGTGGTATTGCCGGCCGGAACGTGGCGGCGTGTGCGAGCTGCCACAGTGCCAACGGTGCAGGCATTCCATCGCAGTACCCGCGGCTTGCCGGCCAGCATGCCGAGTACACCCTGGATCAGATGAACCAGTTTCGCAGTGGCGTTCGCAAAAACAGCGCGCAGATGACAAAGATCGCGGCTTACATGACTGACGAAGAGATCCGCGCGGTGTCGGACTACATTGCCGGACTGCGCTGATCCGGAAGTCATCCATCAATGATGGTCGGGATATAAGCTTTCGGTGATATTTGGCGGGATAATCTCAAACATGCACCAGAGATTGAATCCAGCATCAAAAATTGCATGACAGTGCGGCGTGTTCTGGAATGTTCCGGACACGCCCTTTTTTTGCCTCCCTTTGCCTCCTTTAGCGCGCTGAATATCCATGACCATCTCCACAGAGGGAATGCAGTTGCGTGCCGGCTCGCGCTTCGCCAGCGACCTGGTGGAACTGTTGTCCTCCATGCGTTTTGCCATTTCACTGCTCACGGTGATATGTATCGCATCGGTGATCGGCACGGTGGTCAAGCAGCACGAACCACCGAACAACTACGTCAACCAGTTTGGCCCTTTCTGGGCTGACGTGTTTGGCAGCGCCAGCCTGTTTTCTGTTTACAGCGCCTGGTGGTTTCTGGCCATTCTTGCCTTTCTGGTCATCAGCACCAGCTTGTGCATTGCCAGAAACACGCCCAAGATCCTGGTGGATTTCAAGGCCTACAAGGAGAACATCCGGGGGCAAAGCCTCAAGGCGTTTCCCCACCGTGCAGAAAGCGGTTTGAATGAAATGCCGGAGACAGCGGCTCA
>JAABRN010000518.1 GCA_011390855.1 Hydrogenophaga sp.
TGGCGCAATGATCCACCGTTCCGCCTGAAGGGCGTCCACCATGAACTGCCACGATGCGGCCACGTCCATCCACCCGTGCACCAGCACCAATGGAGCTTGATGCAGCGTGGGGGTACCCCATTGCCGAACGTGGTAGTTCAGGTGTCGGATGGGGACAAACGTGCTCTGCGAGGGCTTCTGGGCTTGGTACATTCGCCAGATCATAGAGAACACAACGGAGACATTGGATGCCATCGAGTCAACGCAGCGACAGGAGCCGTCGCGCAAAAGCGGCTGGTGGCCGCAGCACCACAGCGGCGGCGAAGCACTCGATCAGGGACAGCCACGAGGCGCTGCACAGCGGGTTTCGTTGGCATGTGCCCGAGCGCTTCAACATGGCAGAAGTCTGCATGCGCCGCTGGGCAGAGAACCCAGCCACTGCCATGCAGACCGCTGTGATCGCCTGCTCGCCAGCCGAACCCGATCACCATCACAGCTATGCCGAACTGCAAAATCAGGCCAACCGTCTGTCGAACGCACTGGCGGCTTTGGGCGTGCAGCGCGGCGACCGGGTCGCCATCGTGCTGCCACAACGCTTTGAAACGGCTGTGGCCTACATGGCCGTGCTGCAGATGGGTGCGGTGGGCATGCCGCTGTCACAACTGTTCGGCCCCGAGGCGCTGGCCTACCGCCTACACGACAGCGAAGCGGTGATCGCCATTTGTGATGCCAGCACACTGGAAGCCGTGCAGTCCGTCAGTGACGATTGCCCGCTGCTTCATTCGGTGATGTCGATCGGTGCGGCTGCCCAGGGATCGTCGGCGTTGGACTGGGCGGCGGTGCTCGCACAGGAACCCGACGCATTTGCGCCCGTGCAGACCCATTGCGACGAGGCAGCGGTGTTGATCTACACCAGCGGCACCACGGGCAACCCCAAGGGCGCGCTCATTCCGCACCGCGCGCTCATCGGCAACCTCACCGGTTTCGTGTGCAGCCAGAACTGGTTCGGTTTCGACCCGCTGGACGCTGGCGCCCCTTCAACGGCGGTGTTCTGGTCGCCGGCTGACTGGGCTTGGACGGGTGGGCTCATGGATGCGTTGTTGCCGACCCTGTACTTCGGCCGTCCCATCGTGGGGTTCAACGGCCGCTTCTCGCCGCAGACGGCGTTTGAACTGTTGCAACGCCACGGCGTGACGCACAGCTTCCTTTTTCCGACTGCGCTCAAGGCGATGATGAAAGCCTTTCCCGAGCCAAAGAAGCAGTTTCAGTTTCACCTGCAGGCACTGATGAGTGCTGGGGAGGCCGTGGGCGATGCGGTGTTTGACTATTGTCTTCACCAGCTGGGCGTCACGGTCAACGAGATGTTTGGCCAGACCGAGATCAATTACATCGTGGGTAACTGTTCGCGCCTTTATTTGGCCAAGCCAGGCAGCATGGGCAAGGGCTATCCGGGCCATCGTGTGGCCGTGATCGATGAGGCTGGCGAAGAGTGCCCGGTGGGTGTGGCGGGCGATGTGGCGGTGCACCGGCTGGACCGGCACGGGCATCCCGATCCGATCTTCTTCCTGGGTTACTGGAAAAACGAGGCGGCCACGCATGCCAAGTTCACTGGCGACGCTGCCAACAGCTGGTGCCGCACTGGCGACATGGCGATTCGAGACGCAGACGGCTACCTCTGGTACCAGGGCAGGGCAGACGACGTGTTCAAGGCGGCCGGTTACCGCATCGGTCCTGGCGAAATCGAAAACTGCCTGGTCAAGCACCCTGCCGTGGCCAACGCGGCCGTGGTGCCCAAGCCCGACGCCGAGCGGGGTGCGGTGGTCAAGGCGTATGTGGTGCTGTCGCCTGACCATACCGGGCAGGACCGCCAGGCGTTGGTGAAGACCTTGCAGGCCCATGTGAAAGGCAAGCTCGCACCCTACGAATACCCCAAGGAAATCGAATTCGTGGATGCCTTGCCCATGACCACCACGGGTAAGGTGCAGCGGCGCGTGCTGCGCCTGCAGGAAGAAGCCCGGTTCAAGGCCTCAACACATGGCCGACAAGGCGCTGGGTAGAAGAGCGTGGCTTCGATGTGCGCGTGCGACCACTGCAGGCGTGAAGGAAACGTCAAGTCCCTGCAGAGCGGGGCCCTGGCTGGGACACATAGAGCGTCACGCGACGGTTTTTTGCGCGACCTTCGGGTGTGCTGTTGTCGGCAAGCGGCTCTGACGAGCCCCGTCCCTCGGTCTGAAGGCGGGTGATGGCCACACCGCGTGCGATGAGGTAGTCGCGCGTGCTCTGGGCGCGGTCCCTCGACAAAGCGTTGTTTGCCGCCGCGCTGCCTGAGCTGTCTGTGTGACCAACAATGGTGATCGTCGAGTTCGGATGTGCCCTGGCGATGGCTGCATAGCGCGTGAGCAAGCCGGCAAGCGCTGGCTTTACAGCCGACCGGTTCACGTCAAAAGAAATGTCGCTCGGAATCTCCAGCTGGATATCGAGGTTCTCCGTCTGGCTCACGACCGTGCCTGTGCCTTCACTGGCACGCTTGAAGGCGGCCAGCTGGGTGCGCATCTCCGATGACCACACCTGTGACCCCGGCGGACTCGTAGCTCCTTTACTGGCGGCGGGCGCCGATGCAGGTGTGCCGCCCAGCCCAGGAAAGCCTGCACAACCCGTCAAGCCCGCCGCCACAAAAGCTGCGGCAGCCCAGGTCGTGAAACGTGAAGATGGTTTTGTGCGCAGGTTCTGGCGACTGAAAAGGGAAGACAACGTCTTGATCATGGTTTCAAGCTTGTGTATGGGCAGAGAGGCAAGCCCAGCGCTGTGTGGGCAAAGCAAAGGAGTGCGGGGAATGGCAAGGCGCTCTTCTGGCTCCAGAGCGTGTTTCTTGCATGTGCAAGGCGCGCCCGACGCAAAACGCCGTACACCTCTAAACTTATCACCGCTGTGCCGAGGCTTCCCGGCTTTTCAACTTTTACTTACATCAATTGCATGAACACTGTTTCGCTGGGCTCCAGCCCACTCCACGTCACCCCCATCTGTCTGGGCACCATGACCTTTGGCGAGCAGGTGAACGAAGCGGATTCGCATCGCATTCTCGATCGCTCACTTGAGCGCGGGGTGAACTTTCTCGACGCTGCCGAAATGTATTCGGTGCCAGCACGCGCCGAAACCTGCGGCGCCACCGAGACAATCATCGGCAACTGGTTCGCCAGTCGTCCCGGTGCGCGTGAGAAAGTGGTGCTTGCGACCAAGGTGGCCGGCCCTGCAAGGGGCATGCCCTGGCTGCGCCCGGAAGTGAACAAGGCGGGCATCATCGAGGCCTGCGAAGCGAGCCTCAAGCGCTTGCAGACCGATGTGATCGACCTCTACCAGATTCACTGGCCTGCACGCAACGTGCCGGCTTTCGGTGCGTTGTACTTTGACCCCGCCAAGGACAGGGCTGCGGTGTCGGTGCTGGAGCAACTGGAAGCCATGGCGGAGCTGGTCAAGGCCGGCAAGGTGCGCGCGGTTGGTCTGTCCAACGAATCGCCTTACGGTGTGCACGAATTCGTTCGCCTGGCCGAGCAACATGGCTTGCCACGCCTGGCAACCGTACAGAACCCCTACTGCCTGATCAACCGCAGCCATGAGAACGGCCTCGATGAGACCTGCCATCGGCTGGGTGTGTCGCTGCTGGCCTATTCACCCCTGGGCTTCGGTTTGCTCACCGGCAAGTACGATGCCACCGGCCTGGTGGGTGACGCTGGCCGCATGGCCCTGTTTGAGTCCATGCGCAAACAGCGCTGGGGTCGCCCCGAGGCACTGACCACTGCCATTCGCTACAACACGCTCGCCCGCGATCACGGGCTCACGCCCACGCAGCTGGCGCTCGCCTTCTGCTACACCAACTGGCGCGTGGCCAGCACGATCATTGGCGTGACCTCGATGGCTCAGCTGGACGAGTGCCTGGACGCGTGGGACACCAAGCTGTCACCTGAGTTGTTGGCCGAAATCGACAAAATTCGCTGGGAAAGCAGAGATCCCGCTCAGTGAAGGAAATCCCCCCGCCGCGCTGCGCGCAGCGCCCTCAGGGGTGATTCAAGCGGCCCGGCACGGCCGGTTCAGCGGTATCTCCCGACCGGGTCACTGCTCGCTGCAGGCGGGTGTGCCCCGGTCACTCAAGCTTCCAGATCCGACTCGCACTGCACGAAATGGCCAAAAAGCAGCACATCAGTGAGACACCCGCGACTGCCTGGCTGAAGGCACATGGGGTCGTGTTCACTGAGCATCCCTACGAGTATCTTGAACGTGGCGGGGCTCAGCACAGCGCGGAGGTGCTGGGACTCGATCCGTTTGCGGTGGTGAAGACGCTGATCATGCAGGACGACGCAGGCAAGCCGCTGGCGGTGTTGATGCATGGCAACCGCACGGTGTCCACCAAGAACCTGGCTCGGCAGATCGGGGTCAAGTCGGTGGAGCCGTGCAAGCCGGAGGTGGCCAATCGCCACAGCGGTTTTCTGGTGGGCGGCACCTCGCCTTTCGGGCTGAAGCGCGAGATGCCGGTGTGGGTCGAGGCCACGGTTTTGGCGTTGCCTCGCATCTGGATCAACGGCGGGCGCAGGGGTTTTCTCGTCGGGCTGGATCCCAACGTGTTGAAGCACCCTCTGGGTGCCGTGCCAGTCCAGTGCGCGCTGGCAGAATAGGCCCGCAGCCGAGCCATTCGCCAGGCATTCACGCACAACAACAACCGAGGAGCCAAGCTTGGAATTCGTCAATCCCTTTCTGGCCACGCTGGCCGCCTACCTGATCGGTTCGCTATCGTTCGCCGTGCTGGTGAGCCGCCTGATGGGGCTGAACGATCCGCGAACCTACGGAAGCAAGAACCCGGGTGCCACCAACGTGCTGCGATCGGGTAACAAGGCCGCCGCCATCGTCACGCTGTTGCTTGACGCACTCAAGGGCTGGCTGCCCGTGGTGGTCGTGAAAGTGTGGGGTGAAGCCTGGGGACTGGGTGACGGTACCGTTGCCCTGGTTGGATTCGCGGCCTTTCTGGGGCACCTGTTCCCGGTGTTCTTCCGTTTTCAGGGTGGCAAGGGCGTGGCCACAGCAGCGGGCGTGATCCTCGCTTTTGAACCCTGGCTGGGCCTGGCCTCGCTGGTCACCTGGCTCATCATGGCTTTTTTCTTCCGCTACTCGTCGCTGGCCTCCATCGTCACCGCCGTATTTGCACCGCTCTTCTTTTTGTTTGGTGACCGGGTGGCGTGGAACGCGCCCGGCGTGATTGTGCTCAGCCTCGCTGCCATGGGCCTGATGCTGGTCTGGCGCCACGCGGAGAACATCAACCGCCTCATTGCAGGCAAAGAGAGCAAACTGGGAGCCAGGAAAAAATGAACTCACCCATTCAGCGCCATGGCGTGGCCGCACGCTACAGTGAGGCCGCCGTTTTCAACGGTGTGGTCTACCTCGCGGGCATGGTGCCAGAGCGCGGCGACACAGACATCAGGGGCCAGACACAGGACGTGCTCGATCAGGTGCAGCAACGCCTTGAAGAAGCCGGCAGCGACAAGTCGCTCATTCTGCGCACGCAGATCTTTCTGTCCGACATACAAGACATTGCCGCGATGAACGACGTGTGGGACGCCTGGGTGGTGTCTGGCACCGCACCACCTCGGGCCACTGTGCAGGCCGCGCTCGCCAACCCGGACTGGAAGATCGAAATTGTGGTGACCGCGGCGCAGAAAACGGCCTAACGCTTTTCCAGGGTCATCTGATCGTTCTGGCGCTGCATCTGGAAGCGCGTGAGAAAGCTGTTGCCCAGCAGCACATATGGCATGGACTGGGGCGCCACCACAGCCGCGACGTCGTACACCTGCACGTCTCCTACCCGCACCGAACCGAGCTGGATCTGGTACGCACTCACCGTTCCGTTGGCCGTGTTGATGCGAACCGGGCGGCCATCCTTGAAGTTCAGTTTGAGGCGGCGGGCCTCGTCTTCACCCAGGGCAATCACCGTGGCACCGGTATCGACCATGAATTGCACCGAGCGACCGTTGATCTGACCCATGGGCAAAAAATGCCCTCTGCCATCAGCCGTGAGCACGATGCGCTGCCCACCACCGCTGCGCGCGCCGCTGCCAACACTGACGGGGGCGTCTCCGACCCGCAGCGTTTGCCGTTGCCCGGCCACTTCCACGGTGGCAGTGTCGCCTTGGGCGCTGAGCAATTTCACGCCTTGATGGCTTTGGCCCGGGCTGAGGAAACGAGGTGCCGCTCCATCGATCACGAGCAGTGCACGGCTACCGGAAAGGCCGGAAAGAGCCACCTGCTGGGCCCAGGCAGAGGCGGTTGAACACCCGATCAGGGCGAAGGTGATCATCCAGGTGCGCACGGGCTGCTTTCCAGTGATGGTGGATGCCACGTCTCCAACTCGCGTTGCCAGGGGAATCGATCGTTTCAGCACGACAACAAAGCCTTCTGAATAACGGAAAAATCAATCCCGAAAGTTGTTGAAAGACAGCGGCAAGTCCTTCATTTCTTCCCGGATCAGTGCCATCGCCGCCTGCAGGTCGTCTCGCTTGGCACCCGTGACACGCACCGCGTCGCCCTGGATGGCCCCTTGCACCTTGAGTTTGCTGCCCTTGATGGCCTGCTGGATTTTCTTGCCGTCTTCGGTGCTGATGCCGTTCTTGACCTTCACCACCTGCTTGACCTTGTCGCCGCCGATTTTTTCGACCTTGCCCATGTCCAGAAAGCGCACGTCCACGCCGCGTTTGGCGAGCTTGCTGCGCAACACGTCCTCGACCTGCGTCAACTGAAAATCGGCGTCGCCGAAAAGGGTGATGTCCTTGTCCTTGAGTTCGATGGCGGCGCTGGTGCCCTTGAAATCGAAACGGGTGCCAACTTCCCTGGCCACCTGATCCACGGCGTTTTTGACTTCGACCAGGTCGGCTTCGAGAACAGTATCAAATGAAGGCATGGTGATGAATCCGCTGTAGGTGAATGAGACAATCCGGCCATGTTAGTCGAGAAAAACGTGGCACTCCAGCCCTACAACACCTTTGGCATTCAGGCACGTGCCCTGACGCTGGTGCGTGTGCATTCACAGGAGGCGGTAGAGCAGCTGGTGCAAGGGCTCGGGCCGTTCGTGGGCGACGCTCTGCCGCCGCTGGTGCTGGGTGGGGGGAGCAACCTCGTGATCACGGGCGACATCAAGACGCTGGTGATCAAGGTCGAGATCACAGGGCGGCGTGTGCTGGAGGAGCAGGAGAAGGGCTTCGTGGTTGAAGCGGGTGCCGGTGAAAGCTGGCCTGACTTCGTGGCCTGGACGTTGGAGCAAGGCTGTCCGGGGTTGGAAAACCTGGCGCTCATACCGGGCTCGGTGGGTGCGTCGCCGGTACAGAACATTGGCGCTTATGGCGTTGAGTTGCAAGACCGGTTTCACTCCCTAGATGCGGTCGATCTGCGCACGGGTCAGCCCTTCACCCTGAACGCGGCGCAATGTGGTTTTGGCTACCGCGACTCGGTGTTCAAACACGCGCCGTCGGGCGACAAGGGGCTGGGGCTGGCAGGGCGGGCGGTCATCACCCGGGTGCGTTTCTGGCTGCCCAAACCGTGGAAACCGGTACTGGGGTATGCGGACCTGGAACGCAAGATCGCCGAGACCGGCATCTACCAGCCCGATGCCCGTCGGATCTTCGACTGGGTCTGTGCCATTCGCCGGGCCAAGCTGCCTGATCCCGCGGTGATCGGCAACGCCGGCAGCTTTTTCAAGAACCCCACGGTGAGCGTGGAGCAATGCGCCGACATCATCGCGCGCGATCCGAAGGTGGTTCACTACCCCATGGCCGACGGCAGCATCAAGCTGGCTGCAGGCTGGTTGATCGATGCTTGTGGCTGGAAGGGTCGGGGCGTGGGTAACGCGGGTGTGTACGAGAAGCAGGCGCTGGTGCTGGTGAACCGGGGTGGCGCCACCG
>JAABRN010000519.1 GCA_011390855.1 Hydrogenophaga sp.
TAGCGGTAGAAGCGCTCGATGTCGTTGCCTTTGAAGGTGGAGCCGTCACCCCAGATGTGCACGTCGTCTTCCTTCATTGCAGCCACCAGCATGGTGCCGGTGACGGCACGCCCCAGCGGCGTGGTGTTGAAGTAGGTGACGCCGGCGGTGCTGATGTGGAAAGCGCCGCACTGCAATGCGGCAATGCCTTCGTGCGCCAGTTGGGTGCGACAGTCGATCAGGCGCGCTTTTTCAGCGCCATACAGCATGGCCTTGCGTGGAATCTCGTCGTAGTCCGGCTCGTCGGGCTGTCCGAGGTTGGCGGTGTAGGCGTAAGGAATGGCGCCTTTTTGTTTCATCCAGAGCAATGCTGCGCTGGTGTCGAGCCCACCCGAAAACGCGATACCGACTTTTTGCTGGAGGGGGAGGTTCTGGAGAATGGTGGCCATGGTGTGATGTGTGTCTGCGGGTTCAGCCGAAGTGGCAGATGTAGTGGTAGGCCTCGGTGACCCGAATATCGAAGCTGCTGTTGGCGGGGATGCTGAACTTGTCGCCAGGCGCCGACTTCAGCCACACGGCAGAGCCGGCGAGCTTGTATTCGCAGCCGCCAGCCACGCATTCCATGATTTCGGCTGCGCCGGTGTTGAAAGTGAGCGTGGCGGGCAACACCACTCCCACTGACTTCTTTGTGCCGTCCGGGAAGGTAAGGCCGTGGCTCACGCATTTGCCGTCGAAGTAGACGCTGGCCTGGGTGGTGACGGAAACGCCGTCGATGTGGGTGGTGGTCATGGGCGATTCGGTGAATGAAGGCGAATCCGTGATTTTAGGTCCGCGTCCAGGGATACCCGCGCGCGGGGTGCGAACCCGGTGCTGCGAATCTCAGAGACGGCGCTGCCACTCGGTCGAATCAAAGCCGACCGTCAGGCAGTCGGGGCCGGATGGAGCCCACAGCACCAACGGTCGCTTGATCACGCTGGGCTGCTCCAGCATGAGCGCGCGTGCGCTGTTGGCATCCGTCACCAGTTCGCGCCTGGTCTCGTCCAGTTTGCGCCATGTCGTACCCTTGCGGTTGACCAGCCGTTCCCACCCCAGGTTGGAAAGCCACTGGTCAAGCGCCACTTCGGGGACGCCTTGCTTCTTGAAGTCGTGAAACTGATGTTCGATGCCGTGCTGGGTAAGCCAGGTTCTGGCCTTTTTGACGGTGTCGCAGTTGGGAATGCCATAGACAGTGATCATGGTCACGGATTGTGCGGCAAACCCCTTATCGCCTGCCGTCGTGGGCGCAGTGGGAAAATGCCGCATGCTCGATATTCCCCTGCCCGCACATCCCACAACCCTGCACGAGTGGCTCGCCCATTGCGAGCGCCTGCACCCGAAGGCCATTGACATGGGGCTTGAGCGTGTCCAGCGTGTGGCGCAGCGCATGGGTCTGGCGATGAATTGCCCGGTGATCACGGTGGCAGGCACGAACGGCAAGGGTTCCACCTGCGCCATGCTGGAGGCCATCTACGTCGAATCAGGCTACCGCACGGGGTTGTTCACCTCGCCCCATCTGGTCCATTTTGAAGAACGCTGCCGCATTGCGGGCGTGCCAGTGGAGGCAGGCGTTTTGCTGCCAGCACTGGCGGAGGTGGAGCAGGCCCGCGCAGGACAGGGGGGCGACGAAGCCATCAGCCTCACCTTTTTCGAGTTCACCACCCTGGCGATCCTTCAAACCCTGGCCCGGAGCGGTCTGGATGTGGTGATTCTGGAGGTGGGCCTGGGTGGTCGGCTGGATGCGGTGAACATCATCGACACCGATTGCGCCGTCATCACCTGCATCGCGCTGGACCACATGGCCTTGCTGGGCAACGATCGGGAAGCCATTGGCTATGAGAAAGCCGGGATCATGCGCACTGGCCGTCCGGTGGTGGTGAGCGATCCGGTGCCTCCGCAAAGCGTGATCGACCGCGCCACCGAAGTGGGTGCCGATCTGTGGCGCGTGGGCAAGGACTTTCATTTCGCGGGCGACCAGCAGCAATGGGGCTGGGCCATGCATCCGTCCCACGGCGGGCGGCGCTACAGCGGGCTGGCCTATCCCGCCTTGCGCGGGTCGAACCAGCTGGTCAATGCGGCTGGTGTGCTGGCGGCTGTGGAGGCGATGCGTGCCAGATTGCCTGTGACTGCCCAGGCGGTACGCAACGGGCTGGTGATGGTGGAGCTGCCGGGGCGTTTCCAGATCGTGCCGGGCACGCCCACGCTGGTGCTGGACGTGGCCCACAACCCGCATTCGGTGGCGGCGCTGACCGAAAACCTCGATGCCATGGGCTACTACCCGACCACCCATGCGGTGTTCGGGGCCATGGCCGACAAGGATCTGACCGCCATGCTGGAGCGCATTGCACCCCTCATCGACCACTGGCACCTCACCGATCTTCCCTTGGACCGGGCCATTTCGGCCGATGCACTGCGGCAGATGCTGGACACCCATCCAGCGACGGCGCCGGGTGGAAAAAGCCGGGTGGTCGGTTGCCATGGCGACCCCATGAGCGCCTTGCACGCCGCTGTGTCCATGGCAGACCCCGCTGATAGAATTGTGGTCTTCGGGTCCTTCTTCACCGTGGGTGGTGTGTTGAAACAGGGCGTTCCCCGTCTCTCGGCCCGACACCTGACCGCCTGAGGCCGACCGCTCATTTGTGCGGTCCTGCATTCCTTCATTCCGAATGATCAAATCCCGCGCAGCCTCTCAGGGCAATCCACCGACGCCCCCACCGCAGAGCATCGAAGCGGTGCGCCGGCGCGCAAGGCACCGTTTGATCGGGGCCAGCATATTGGTACTGGCGGGGGTGGTCGGTTTCTCGCTGCTGTTTGATACCCAGCCGCGACCCATCGCGGTCGACATTCCCATCGAAATCCCCTCGAAAGCGGCCCCAGTGTCGCCTGCCTCGGGCTCTCGCATGGCTGCCGTCGAAACCGCAGGCACAAGCGCCAGCGCTGAAGACGCGGTGAGCGAGCGTGCACCGGTCGAGTCCGTTGCCGCAACGCCCGTCCCGGCTGCGACTGCCACACGTCCGGCATCTGCGCCAGCCCCGGCGCCAGCGGATCCTCCGCGTGTCCTCGCACCTGCTCCCGTGGCCGCGCCCGCACCGCCGTCTGGCGCTGCTTCCAGCGCCAAGACCGCCCCGTCTGCGCCATCCGCGCCATCGACAGCCTCTGGTGGTTCCGACGACAGCGGCACGCTGCGTCTGGTGGTGCAGGTGGGCGCGTTTGCCGAGCCTGCCCGCGCCAGAGAGGTTCGCCTGAAAATCGAGGCGGCGGGATTGAAGACTTACACCCACGTGGCCGAGACCAGCGAAGGTCGTCGCACCCGGGTGCGTCTGGGACCTTTCTCCAGTCAGGCGGAAGCCGACAAGGCCGCGGCGCGGGTCAAGGCACTGGGCTACCCCGCCCGCATTCTCACGCTCTGAGGCGCCGAGGTTCCGTCGCTCGTGTCTGCCAACCACTCTCAAACGCTCTACCTCTGATGTTCCTCTGGACAGCGCCTTCATGGGATTGATGGACTGGGTGTTGCTTGCGGTGCTGGTGTTTTCGGCACTGCTGGGGCTGTGGCGCGGGCTGGTGTACGAAGTGCTCTCGGTGGCAGGTTGGGTGGCCGCTTTTGTGCTGGCTCAGGCTTATGCCGTGGATGTGTCGCAAATGCTTCCCATGGAGGGTGCGTCACCTGCGCTGCAGGTTGCCGCAGGCTTCGCATTGGTCTTCATCGCGGTCGCATTCGCGGGTGGTCTGGTGGCCTGGCTGGTGCGCAAGCTGGTGTCTTCGGTGGGGCTCAGGCCTGTGGACAGGGTGCTGGGTGGTGCGTTCGGCATCTTGCGGGGTGTGGTGATGCTGCTGGGGTTTGCCGTCGTGGTGAACATGACGCAGATGCAGCACAGCGAGTGGTGGCGAACCTC
This sequence comes from Hydrogenophaga sp., assembly GCA_011390855.1. Classification (GTDB taxonomy): domain Bacteria; phylum Pseudomonadota; class Gammaproteobacteria; order Burkholderiales; family Burkholderiaceae_C; genus Hydrogenophaga. The sequence continues at coordinate 3,909 of JAABRN010000519.1, forward strand.
TGTCACGGGAGCGGTTCTGACAAAGACGCTTCTTGAGCTCAAACCTTTGCTGCCCGAGGCGGTGTCGCGCTATCTGCCCTGAGGCAGGGTTCGGTTTTTCTTTTCTAGGAAGCTTATATGTGTGGAATCGTGGGCGTGGTCAGCCAGACGCCGGTCAATCAGCTGATCTACGACGCGCTGCTGCTGTTGCAGCACCGTGGTCAGGATGCTGCAGGCATCGTGACCGAGCAGGGTCGGAAGTTTTTCATGCACAAAGCCAAGGGCATGGTGCGCGACGTTTTTCGCACCCGCAACATGCGGGCACTGCCTGGCAACTGTGGGCTGGGTCAGGTGCGCTACCCCACCGCTGGTAACGCCTACAGCGAAGAAGAAGCCCAACCGTTTTATGTGAACGCCCCGTTCGGCCTGGTGCTGGTCCACAACGGCAACCTCACCAACGCCCAGGCGCTGAAACAGGAGCTTTTTCAGACCGACCACCGCCACATCAACACAGAGAGCGATTCAGAGGTGCTGCTCAACGTGCTCGCTCACGAGCTGGAGAAAGTCACGCGCGGCATCACCTTGAAGCCGGCTGATGTGTTTGCCGCTGTGCGCGGGGTGCATCAGCGCATCAAAGGCTCGTATGCCGTGGTGGCGCTGATCGCTGGCCACGGTCTTGTCGCGTTCCGTGATCCGCACGGCATTCGTCCACTGTGTGTGGGTCGAAACGGGCAGGGCGTGATGGTCGCCAGCGAGTCGGTCACGCTCGATGGCAATGGTTTCGAGCTGGATCGTGACCTGCTACCGGGCGAAGCGTTGTTCGTTGATCTGGAGGGCAACATGCAGTTTCAGCAATGCGCCGACCAGGTCAGTCATCACCCTTGCATTTTCGAGTACGTGTACCTGGCCCGGCCGGATTCCGTGATGGACGGCATTTCGGTTTACCAGGCTCGCCTGAACCTGGGTGTCACGCTGGCCAAGCGGGTGGTGTCAACCGTGCCTCCCAATGAGATCGATGTGGTGATCCCGATCCCGGAATCGTCGCGCCCGAGCGCCATGGAACTGGCGAAATTGCTGGGTCTTCCCTACCGCGAAGGGTTCGTGAAGAACCGGTATGTGGGCCGTACCTTCATCATGCCAGGGCAGGGCGTGCGCAAGAAGTCGGTGCGCCAGAAGCTCAATGTGATCGGCAGCGAGTTCAAGGGCCGCAACGTGCTGCTGGTGGACGACTCCATCGTGCGCGGTACCACCAGTCGTGAAATCGTGCAGATGGCGCGCGACGCCGGCGCTCGCAAGGTTTACCTGGCCAGCGCCGCGCCACCCGTGCGCTATCCCAATGTGTACGGCATTGATATGCCCACGCCTGAAGAGCTGGTGGCCCATGGCCGCACTGTCGACGAGGTACGGGAGAGCATTGGCTGCGATGCGCTCATCTATCAGGATGTGGATGCGATGAAGCAGGCCATCGGGTCGCTGAACCCGAAGCTCGCCGGTTTTGACGCATCCTGCTTCGACGGTGTGTACGTCACTGGCGACATCACGCTGGAAGACATCGCGCGCCTGAACGCCGGGCGCGACATGAGCGAAGAGGGCGAAGAAGACACGTCACGCCTGGCCCTGCCCAACGCCCAGACAGCCTGAAAGAGCCGCTGTTGATGAAACCGAAAAAAGCCGATAAAGCCGACCTGCATCGCGACACGCTGGCCGTTCGCGAGGCCGTGGCGCGCAGTCCCTATGGCGAAAACTCCGAGGCACTGTTTCTCACCAGTGGCTATGTGCAGCCCAGTGCAGAAGCCGCTGCCCGCCGCTTTGCGGGCGATGAAGAAGGCTTCACCTACGGCCGCTATGGCAACCCCACGGTGGCCAGCTTCGAGCAGCGCCTGGCGGCACTCGAAGGGGCCGAGGCCTGCATATCCACCGCGTCAGGCATGTCGGCCATCCTGATGATGTGCATGGGTCTGCTCAAGTCGGGCGATCATGTGATCTGTTCGCACTCCATGTTCGGCTCCACGATCAAGCTGATCGGTTCCGATCTCGCCAAGTTTGGCGTCGAGTCCACTTTCGTTTCGCAGACCGACGCCAGCGCGTGGAAAGCCGCGCTCCGGCCCAGCACCCGGCTGCTGTTTGCCGAGACGCCCACCAACCCGCTCACCGATGTCTGCGACATCCAGGCCCTGGCCGATATCGCCCACAACGCGGGTGCTTTGTTGTGCGTGGACAACTGCTTTGCCACTCCTGCGCTGCAGCGCCCGATGGCCCTCGGTGCCGACATCGTCATGCACTCGGGCACCAAGTACCTGGACGGGCAGGGGCGTGTCATGGCCGGGGCTCTCTGCGCCAGCGATGCGCTCGTCACCAAGACCTTTCTGCCCGTGCTCAAGAGCGCTGGCATGACCCTGGCGCCATTCAACGCATGGGTCGTTCTCAAGGGGCTGGAAACGCTGGATATCCGGATGCAGGCTCAGTCTGAGCGCGCTCTCAAACTCGCGCAGTGGCTGCAGGCGCATCCGGCCGTGGCCAGGGTGCACTACCCGGGCCTGAGCAGCCACCCTCAGCACGAACTGGCCATGGCCCAGCAGTCGAACTGTGGTGGTGCGGTGCTGTCTTTTGAAGTGAAAGCCGCAGACGCCGACCAGGCGCGTGCCCGTGCTTTCCATGTGCTCGACTCACTGCAGGTGCTGTCGCTCTCGACCAACCTGGGCGACACCAAAACATTGGTGGCCCACCCTGCCAGCACCTCGCACGGCCGCCTGACCGAAGGCCAGCGCCAGGCCGCGGGTGTGGTGCAGGGCCTGGTTCGCGTTGCCGTGGGCCTTGAACATCTCTCCGACATTCAGGCCGATCTCGACATCGGCCTCACTACCCTTTGACATGACTGTTCGCACGCGCTTCGCACCATCACCCACCGGGTTCATCCATCTCGGCAACATCCGCTCGGCGCTGTACCCCTGGGCGTTCGCGCGCTCCACCGGCGGCGCCTTCATTCTGCGCATTGAAGACACCGATCTTGAGCGGTCATCTCAGGCTGCCGTCGATGTGATCATCGAAGGCATGAAGTGGCTTGGTCTCGATCACGACGAAGGCCCGTTTTATCAGATGCAGCGCATGGACCGGTACAAGGCCGTGCTGGCCGACATGGTGACCGCTGGTCTGGTGTACCCCTGCTACATGAGCGTGGCCGAACTCGATGCATTGCGTGAGCGCCAGATGGCTGCCAAGGAAAAGCCGCGTTACGACGGCACCTGGCGGCCGGAGGCTGGCAAGACCTTGCCTTCCGTTCCTGAAGGCGTGAAACCCGTGATGCGTTTCAAGAACCCGCAGGGCGGCGTCGTGGCTTGGGAAGACAAGGTCAAAGGCCGCATCGAGATCAGCAACGACGAACTCGACGACTTGGTCATCGCGAGGCCCGACGGCACGCCCACCTACAACTTCTGCGTGGTCGTCGACGACATCGACATGGCCATCACGCACGTGATCCGTGGCGACGACCATGTGAACAACACGCCGCGTCAGATCAACATCTTCCGCGCGCTCGGCAAAGAGCCACCCATTTACGCCCACCTGCCTACCGTGCTGAACGAGCAGGGCGAAAAGATGAGCAAGCGCAACGGTGCCAAGCCTGTGACCCAGTACCGCGACGAAGGCTACCTGCCCGACGCCATGGTGAACTACCTGGCGCGCCTGGGCTGGAGCCACGGCGACGACGAACTCTTCAGCCGTGCACAGTTCCTCGAGTGGTTCAACCTTGACCACCTGGGCCGCAGCGCAGCGCAGTTTGACGAAGCCAAGTTGCGCTGGGTGAATGCCCAACACCTCAAGGCGATGGACGACGGGGCACTTGCTGCAGTCGTGACAGAGCTTCTTGCAAAGCGCGGGCTGATTGCAGATGACCGCATTGGCCGCATTTGTGGTCTCTTCAAGGATCGCTGCGACACCACGGTGGCTCTTGCAGACTGGGCCG
>JAABRN010000520.1 GCA_011390855.1 Hydrogenophaga sp.
ATCGTGGGTTGGGTACAGGCGTTTCGCGTGCAGCATATAGCATATGAATCACTCACCACCCCAGTTTTCCGACTCTCGGTGCCAACGATCCGACGTCCACCATGAACACCTTCGCCGTCCGTGGCGCCTGCCCCCACGACTGTCCCGACACATGTGCCCTGCTCACCACGGTGGAGGACGGCGTGGCCGTTCGCGTGCAAGGCAACCCCGAACATCCCCACACCGATGGCGCCCTGTGTACCAAGGTTTCGCGCTACACAGAACGCACCTACCACCCGGAACGGCTGTTGTACCCGTTGCGGCGAACCGGCCCCAAAGGCAGCGGTCAGTTCGAGCGCGTGCACTGGGACACCGCACTCGATGACATCACGGCCAGACTCAGGGCGATAGCGGCGCGCAACCCCGAAGCCATCCAGCCCTACAGCTACGCTGGCACCATGGGCCAGGTGCAGGGCGAAGGGATGGCGGCGCGTTTCTTCAATCGGCTCGGCGCCGCGCTGCTGGACCGCACCATCTGTGCCAATGCAGGCGCCGAAGGTCTGATGCACACCCTGGGTGGCAAGGTCGGCATGAAGGTGGAGCATTTCGCAGAGGCCGGCTTGATCGTGATCTGGGGCAGCAACTCCATCGCCAGCAACCTGCATTTCTGGCGCCATGCGCAGCAGGCCAAGCGCAATGGCGCGCGTCTGATCTGCATCGATCCCCGGAAAAGTGAAACGGCCGACAAGTGCCACGATCACATCGCCCTTCGCCCCGGCACCGACGCCGCTCTGGCGCTGGCCGTGATGCACGAACTCATCACCCACGACTGGCTGGACCACGACTACATCTCCCGCCACACACTGGGCTGGGAACGGCTGCGAGAACGCGCCTTGCAATGGCCGCCAGAGCGGGCGGCAGAGGTCTGCGGCGTGCCGGCGCAGCAGATAGAAGACCTTGCGCGTGCCTACGGCACCACCCAGGCTGCAGCGATTCGCCTCAACTACGGCATGCAACGCGTGCGCGGGGGTGGCAATGCGGTGCGCGCCGTGGCCTGCCTGCCGGCCCTGGTGGGTGCCTGGCGTCACCGTGCGGGCGGCTTGCTGCTGTCTTCATCAGGCTTCTTCCCGATTCAGCGCGCAACACTGCAGCGCACCGATCTCATGGCTGGCCGGACACCACGCACCATCAACATGAGCACCATCGGCGACGACCTGCTGCGCGATGCTTCGCCGGCTTTCGGCCCAAGAATCGAAGCCTTGATCGTCTACAACAGCAACCCGGTGGCAGTGGCGCCGGAGTCGTCCAAGGTGGTGCAAGGCTTTACCCGCGACGATCTGTTCACTGTGGTGCTTGAACACTTCCAGACCGATACCGCCGATCACGCCGACTACATCCTGCCAGCCACCACCCAGCTCGAACATTGGGACATTCACGCCAGCTACGGCCACACCGATGTGCTGCTCAACCGCCCCGCCATCGCCCCCCTGGGCGAAGCCCGCACCAACACCGACATCTTTCGCGAACTGGCCCGTCGCATGGGCTTTGACGACCCCTGTTTTGCGGAGGACGACCTCACACTGTGTCGCGCGGCATTCGGTGACGCGGTTGACTTCGACCACCTCCTGGCACATGGCTTCGCCACGCTCCCGGTGCCTGAAGCACCTTTTGCAGACGGCGCCTTCCCCACCGCTTCCGGTCGCTGCGAATTTTTCAGCGAGCGCCTCGCGGCCCAGGGGCTGGATGGACTGCCCGACCATTTGGCCAACTACGAGACGCCGGCCACCGGTGACCGCTACCCGCTGGCCATGATCTCGCCACCGGCCCGCAACTTCCTCAACTCGACTTTCGTGAACGTGACCAGCCTGCGCGACATCGAGGGCGAACCCGTGCTGGAAATGCACGCCGACGATGCCCTTGCCCGTGGCATCGAATCTGGCCAGATGGTGCGGATCTTCAACGACCGAGGCGAGTACCGTTGCAAGGCCCAGGTGTCGCGCCGGGCACGCCCCGGTGTGGTGAACGGACTGGGCATCTGGTGGCGCAAGCTCGGTGCGTTTGGCACCAATGTGAACGAAGTGACCAGCCAAAGGCTCACCGACCTGGGCCGTGGTCCGGTGTTTTACGACTGTGCGGTCGAAGTCAGACCGCTGGCGGAGTCGACCTGATGGCTCTGCTTCGGGTGCTGGGAGCCTGCACGGCCATGTTGTTTGCGACCAGTCTGGTGGGCTGCGCCAGCCCTACCACGGGCGTCGGCTACTACTGGCAGTCGGTCACCGGTCACTTGCAGCTGATGCAGGCCGCCCGCCCGGTCGATGCCTGGATACAAGACGAACAAACGCCTGAGGCTCTCAAGGCGCGCCTGGCCACCGCCCAGCGTATCCGGACTTTTGCAGCCAGCGAACTGGCCCTGCCCGACAACGCCAGCTACCGCCGCTACGCCGACCTGCAACGCCGCGCTGCCGTGTACAACGTGGTTGCAGCGCCGGCACTGGAGCTCACGCTGAATACCTGGTGCTTTCCGGTGGTGGGCTGCGTGGGCTACCGGGGCTATTACAGCGAAACGAATGCCCGGATCTTTGCCGAGAGCCTGCCCCGCGAGCTGGATGTGGCCGTGTACCCCGTTGCGGCGTACTCCACGCTGGGCTGGATGAACTGGGCGGGTGGCGACCCTTTGCTCAACACCTTCATCGGCTACCCGGAAGGGGAACTGGCCCGAATCATCTTTCATGAACTTGCCCATCAGGTGGTGTACGTGAAGAACGACACCATGTTCAATGAGTCGTTCGCCACCGCCGTGGAGCGACTGGGTGGCACGCGCTGGCTGGCGCAGCGGGCAGGCGAGAAGGCCAAGACCGAATACGCTGCCTACGATGCCCGTCGCCGTGAGTTTCGCGCCTTGACCCTGGCCGCACGCGCACGCCTGCAGGCCATCTTTACTGACGCGTCACTTGACGATGCAGCCAAACACCAGCAAAAGGCAGCAGCCATGGCGCTATTCCGCCAGGACTATGAAGCCACCAAGCAGCGCTGGGGTGGGTTCGCGGGCTACGACGCCTGGGTGGCGCGCGCGAACAACGCCACGTTCGCAACCCAGGCCGCCTACGACGAACTGGTACCCGGCTTTGAGGCGCTGTTCGAACGCGAAGGACGCGACTTCGCCCGGTTCTACGAAGCGGTTCGTGCGCTCAGCAAACAAACCAAAGGCGAGCGGCACAGGCAGCTTCGGCGCATGGCCCCGACAGTTGAAAATACCGCAGCTTTCCTTCCAGACGCACTCCGTTAAGCGAGCTTCACAGGATTCAAACCATGGCAGACATCCATATCCGGCGCGATCACCAACTCGGGCTCAGCGCCGCCCGCAAAGTGGCCTGGCAATGGGCCGAACAGGCAGAAGAAAAATTCGACATGAGCTGCACTTATGAAGAAAGTGACTCCTGCGACGAAGTGCAGTTCACCCGCTCGGGCGTCAGCGGTACGCTCAAAGTGTCAAAAGACCACTTTGAACTGGACGCGCAACTGGGTTTCCTGCTCGGGGCCTTCAAGGACCGGATCGAGGGCGAGATCGTGAAGAACCTCGACGCCCTGCTGGCTGCGAAAAAACCCGCTGCAAAAAAGGCGCCAACCAAGAAAAAGGCCACCTGAGATTGTCTCGGTGGCCCAGTGCAATGCGTTGCATTGCGCGTTCGGTGTGGTCAGCTGAGACTTTCGATCAGGTCGACGTACTGCTGCATGGCGTCGTCGCTGGAGGTGCCCTTGCAGCCACTCCATGCGTCCCACTTGGCCCGCCCCACCATGTCGCCAAACCCGGGCTTCTTTTCGGCATTGTCCCCCGTGGTGGCCTGCTTGTAGAGCGCATAAATCTTCAACAGCGTGGCATTGTCAGGACGCTCGCTGAGGTTCTTGGAATTGGCAACGGCTGCTTCAAAGCGGGATTTGAGGTCGGACATGGAGATCTCCTTTGTGAATTGAGTCTGTGCCCCGGAGGGCAACTGGACGCGCCCGCAGACGCCTCCATGATGAGATGTGCCACGAAATGCCGGGGCAACGCCGGCATCAGGGCTCGCCCGGTATCTTACGTGCTGACCTGACGGCAGAATAGAGGCGAAACTCTGACAACAACAACCCGCCTCAGCCGCCAGCGATCGCGCCGATCGATCGGACAGGGGCAGCAGGAGACAACATGGTTCAGCGCGTTCGCCTCAAGGCGGCTCACACCGCCACGACAGCCGCGGCCGCCCCCATGGCGCGCCGCAAAACAAAACCCGGTCCAGTCCTGGAAGCTGCGGTGACCAGGCCCCAGGTCCGGCCAACCCGAACATTGCTCGCCACCAGCCTGGGGCTGGAAGGGGAGCGCATGAGCAAGGTCGACACAGCCTGGTTGCGCATGGACTCGGCTTGCAACCTGATGATGATTGTCGGTGTATGGGTACTGCGGCCAGGCATCACCCTGGACGCCTTGAACGAGCGCGTGCGCGATCGCTTGCTGCCCTACAGGCGGTTTGTGCAGGTTGCCTGCCAGGATGCCGCTGGCGCTCACTGGTCAGACGATCCAGACTTTGAGCTGGGAAGGCATGTGCTGGCACGGCAGCTCGAATGCCAGAAGGGCGAAAGCGAACAGGCCGCCCTGCAGGCCCGTGTGGCGCACCTGACCATGCAGCCGCTCGATCACGACCATCCCCTGTGGCAGTTCGAGCTGATAGAACAATACCAGGGCGGGTCTGCGCTGGTGGCCCGCATCCACCATTGCATTGCCGACGGCATCGCGCTGATCAGCGTGATGATGAGTCTGGTCGACGGCGGCACACCTCCGCCACAGCGCAAGCCGCGCAAGACCGCCCGCGCAGGCATGGAAGCCGCTGAAGACTGGGTGGCCGATTCGCTGATCCGCCCCTTGGGTGAGCTGACGGCGCGCGCACTGGAAGTGGCTGGTGGCAGCGCCGCGAAATCGCTGTCGTTGCTGGCCTCGCCACAACAAAGCTTGAATGAAACCCTTGGCCAGGCCATGGACATCGCGCGCATCGGCGGGCAACTGGCCAGCGACCTGGCCGCGCTGGCACTCATGCCCGATGATTCCCCCACCCGGCTCAAGGGCCAGCCCGGTCGGCACAAGCGCGTGGCATGGTGCGAACCCCTGCCGCTCGACGAAGTGAAGGCCATCAGCAAGGGCCTGAAGTGCTCCATCAACGATGTGCTGCTGAGTTGCGTGGCAGGTGCCATCGGCTCCTATTTGCGACACCAGGGCGACGACCCTCGCGGACAGGAAATCCGTGCCATGGTGCCGATCAATCTGCGGCCCATGTCCGATGCCTGGAAGCTGGGCAACCGATTTGGCCTTGTGCCCCTGGTGCTCCCGATCGGTATGGACAACCCCGTCGAACGCGCGCTGGCAGTTCGCGCCCGCATGAACAACCTCAAGGGCAGCCTTCAGCCACTGCTGACGTTTGGACTGCTGTCGGTCGCAGGTTTGTTGATCAAGCCCGCACAAGACGCGATGCTGAGTCTTTTCGGGCGCAAGACCACGGCAGTGATGACCAATGTGCCCGGGCCCAGCGAAAAACTCAAGGTGTGCGGCTCCACCCTGGAGCAGACCATGTTCTGGGTACCGCAGACCGGCACCGTGGGACTGGGTGTGTCGATCCTGAGCTACGGTGGCGGCGTGCAGTTCGGCGTGATCGCCGACACCACGCTGTGCCCCGACCCACAAAAAATCATCGATGAGTTCGAGCCCGAGTTCCGCCGGCTGATGACGTTGACGCTGATGTTGCCTTGGGGAAGTGAGTGAGGCACCCCCGCGGCGCTTCGCGCCACCCCCTCAAGGGGGCGATACCAGTCGTCCGGCAAAGCCGGCCCGACGGTATCTCTGGATAAAAGACACAGCGCGCCGATGGGCATTGGCCCGCCCCCGCCGTGCTGCGCACCCGCCTCTCAGGCGGGCGCCAGACGGCGATCAGCGATTTCCAGCAAGCCGTCGAAGATCAGGCTCTCCACCAGTTCAACTGGCGTGGACATGCTGGGTGCCATCTTCCAGCCTGCGCCACCAGTCATGTAGCAGACGGGCGCATAACCGCTGTATTTCTGCAGATTTTCAACCATGCGTTGCACCGCGCCTGCAATGGCAAAGGTGCCGCCACTGGTGAGGGCGTCGCTGGTGTTGGTCGGAAAATCGCGTACGTCTCCCGTTGGCACATGGAGTCCGGCAGTGCCAGACTCCAGCGCGCGCAACATGATCCCGTGCCCGGGCAGAATGATCCCGCCGAGGAAACGGCCATCGATATCGATCGCCTCCACCGTGACCGCTGTGCCCACCATCACCACGACGCAGGGTCTGCGCGGTCCCTGGGACAACAGCCGCTGCCGAGCCCCGATCACGGCCACCCATCGATCGGTGCCGAGGCGCGCAGGGTGGTCGTAACCATTGACCACGCCCGCCTCTTCGCTGCTGGAGACCACCCACTGAGGCGCCACATCCCACAATTCCAGTTGCTCTTCCACGCGGCGCTTGACTGCATCGCCGGCCACCACACATCCCATCACCCATTTCGGCGACGGCAGGTCGGCCCAGTCGCCCTCCGAGAGTTTTTCGATGTTTTCGAGAAACTGCGCCCCGTGCGCCAGCAACCGGGCGCCGACGCGTGGTGCATCGTAAAGCGCCCATTTCAGGCGGGTGTTGCCAACGTCCAGGGCCAGAAATGTCATGGCCGCATTATGACCATGCAGCAGAACACGCTTTGCCGCAGCGCAGCAAGGGTACGATGAAGCAGACTTGGCAAGTCTAGAACACGCCGATCCAGCAGGCGCGCTGCACCGCAGCGAGCTTGTTGTCTGTCTGCAGCTTGGTCATGGCGTTGGAGAGGTGGTAGTTCACTGTGCGTTCGGAGCAGTCCATGCGCAGGGCTGTCTCGCGCGCGGTCAGTCCCTCGAATGCCAGGTACAGGCTTTCCTGCTCGCGCGGGCTCAGCGTGACCCGCTGCTCAGCAATCGACCGCTTGAGCATGGGCCAGATGTTGAAGGCCGACCAGGCCAGTACCGCTGCTTCTGAACGATCTGCAAAAGACTTGGGACTGAACATGAAACACTCGAAGGCGCGCCCTGCTGGCAGGCAAAAGGCCACGCGAACCAGGGTCTGGTATCCGTGGGCCAGCCACAAGCGACGCCAGCGGCTGCCGCTTTCCATGGACGACTTGGAGATATCTTGCCAGGCGACCAGCGGGGCGTCACTGTCCCGCCAACTCGCGCCAAAATCGCGGCTGTCGGCCAGCGCTTGCGCGGCACCCAGCAGTCGGGGCGGATGGATGGCAAGCACCTGTCGGTCGTCGCGCCCACCCACAGGGTTCGGGCCCAGCACCAACACCGCTTCGACACCCTGGTCGTGCAATGCACAGACCCAGTCGGCCAGGACGGCATCCAGGCCGACACTGTCAAAGTTGACAGGTAAGGTCATGGTCATGGTCAGGAAAAGCCTTCAACTGTGACAATACGTAGCAATCGCGCCATGCGGTTTGGGCTCACCAACGGAAGGAATACATAGTGCGTCTGGACCGATTGTGGTTCCACAGTGCAAAAGCTCGCCTTTGGCGAGGGATGCAGGACGAGATTGTCCACGCCCCCATAGAAGCTATTTTGCATCCATCGCGCTACCGATTGATATGGATCGGTTTTTTTACCTTTCTGGGACATTTCATCATCGCGATCGTCTGGGGACACCTGGTTCCCCAGCCCTATGAAAACTATGGGGTCCGCGCGGCAATGGCCCTGCTCTCGATCATGTATGTGATGCCAGAAATGCTGCGAGATCCGATGTCGCACAGCAGCGGCCGTTACTTCGGCATCGCCACCTGGATTCAGCTTCCCTGGTTTTT
>JAABRN010000521.1 GCA_011390855.1 Hydrogenophaga sp.
AACCGGCGTTGATGTTCAAGCAGGTGGGCCAGCCGGGTCATGACCTGGTTGGTGGCGTTGATCAAGGGCCACAATTCGCGCGGTGCACCATCGCTCTCGATGGGTGTGAGGTCGTTTTCCGGCCGCTGCCGCAACTGGTCCGAGAGCGTGCGAACCGGCAAGGTGGCACGCTGCACCACGAGCACCACCACGAAGGCAATCACCAGCACCAGCAGACCCTGGCGCCACAAGGTGTTCACCAGCAACTGGCGCGCCAGGGTTTCGCGCAACTCCAGGGTTTCAGCCACCTGGATCACGGCAATGCCTTGCCCACCGATGCTGGCCACAGGCTGCAGCAAGGCCGCCACACGCACCGGTTGCCCGCGGTACTGGTCGTCGTAGAAATCCACCAGCGCGGCATAAGGGGTGTGAAGGGGCACCTTACCCTGCCATTCGGGCAGGTCTTCGTAGCCCGACACCAGTGCCCCGCCAGGTGTGGATACCTTGTAGTACATGCGGCTCTGGTTGTCGGCCTCGAACGCTTCCAGCGCCGCATAGGGCACCCGGGCGATCAGGCGGGCCTCGTCATCCTGACCTTTCACATCCAGCTGCTCACTGATGGTTTTCGCCGACGCCAGAAGGGTGCGGTCGTAAGCGGTGTTGGCCGCTTCCAGTGCCTCACGGTAGTGGCTGACCGAATTGATGCCCACCAAGCCGAGTACCGGCAACAGAATGCCCAGCAGCAGGTAGCGCCGAAGAGAGGTGTTGCGCGGTGGTGGTTCAGGCGCACGCGCCTGCGCTGGCTGGTTCATGGCTGTTCCACTCCCTTCGTCCTGAGCAGGTACCCCAGGCCGCGCAGTGTGACCAGTTCCACACCGGTGCCCACCAGGCGCTTTCGCAGCCGGTAGGCCACCACTTCAATGGCTTCGTATTGCACGTCCTGCTCGCCTGGAAACACCAGCTCAAACAGGCGCTCCTTGGCCAGCGCTCGACCAGGGCGGTTCATCAGCGCTTGCAGCAGCGCCAGCTCTCGCGGGGGCAGATCGAGCACCTGCGCGCCAAAGTGCACCGCACCACTCTGGCGGTCGAGTTGCAACGCACCGATGGTGGGCATGTGGCTGGTGGCTGCGTCACCCTCACTCGCCGGTGGTGTGCTGCGGCGAACCAGTGCGCGCAGCCGGGCTTCCATTTCGTCGAGGTCAAAGGGCTTGGCCAGGTAGTCGTCGGCGCCCGTGTTCAGGCCGACAACCCGATCGCCCACAGTGCCCCGTGCGGTCAGGATCAGTACCGGTGTTTTCCAGCCGCGCTGTCGCGCCAGTGTGAGCACCTGCAGGCCATCCATGTGAGGCAGGGTCAGGTCGAGCGCCACCACGTCGGGCTGGCACGCCGCCCATTGGTCCAGGGCAGCGCCGCCGTCTCCACAAGTGGTCATCTCGAATCCGCGCCGGGAAAGGCTGCGCACCAGCGTGGTCTGCAGGGTGGGGTCGTCTTCGATCAGCAGCAGCTTCATGTGGGCCCTGGGCGTGAAACGGGACTAGGGACAACCCTAGGGGGGTGGACAGGCGTTTGACAGTTTGGGTGGCAACCATTCACAGGTGCCCGGCGGCTCTCAGCCTGAAGGCCATTAGATGGTTGAGGCCTTGCATTTTGCTGTCAAAGCCCATGGCCATGTTCCTACCACCCGCACACCACGAAGCGGGCTCACTCTGGAGACCTTCATGACAACTTTCCCCCCTCTGGCCCGTTGGGCCGCACCCGCAGGTCTGGCGATGGCCATGACCGCACTTGCCAGCCCCACCTGGGCTTTCCAGCCCGGCAACACCGAGTGCATTGCACCCGCGGGCGCCGGCGGTGGCTGGGACATGACCTGCCGCCTGGTGGGCAAGGCCATGCAAGACCAGAAGCTCATCCCTGGCACCATGCAGGTGCTCAACAAGGCCGGTGGTGGTGGTGGCGCGGCATACGCTGAAGTGGTGAACAAGCGCAATTCCGAGAACAATCTCATCGTTGCGGCTTCCACAGCGACGGCCGCCCGACTGGGCCAGAACGCCTATCCGGGTAACGACATGACGCAGGTGCGCTGGGTGGGTGCCGTGGGTGCTGACTACGGCATGATTGCGGTCGCGGCCGACTCGCCCTTCAACACGCTGCCCGAACTGATGGCAAAGGTGAAGGCCGACCCCACCTCGGTGTCGTTCGCTGGAGGTTCTGCCGTGGGAGGCTGGGACCACCTGAAAGTGCTGATTGCGGCGCAAAAGGCAGGCATCAGCAATGTGCGCACCGTGAAATACGTGGCCTTTGATGGCGGCGGCGAGGCCGTGACCCAGTTGTTGGCCGGCAAGATTCAGGCCTTCACCGGCGACATATCTGAAGCCAAGGGTTTTGTCGACGCCGGCAAGATCAAGGTGCTGGCCGTGCTCGCACCCGAGCGCCTCGATGGCGAGTTCGCCAAGTTCCCCACCGCGCGCGAGCAGGGTTTGAACGCGGTTGGCGCCAACTGGCGCGGCTTCTATGCGCCCGGAAAGATGAGTGATGAAGCCTACGCGTTCTGGGTCAAGAGCGTGGGCACGGTGTACGACTCCAAGGAGTGGAAAGACATCATGGCCAGGCAGGGCATGGCCCCGCTGAACCTGCGTGGTGAAGCCTTCCAGAAGTTCGTCAAGGAGTCGGTCGACGAGATCCAGGCCCTGTCGAAAGAGATCGGCATCATCAAATAACCGATGCCCGCCAGGCATGTGGCGTGTGAAGCGCACACCGCCTGGCCACCTGGTGACGCCCGGATCACAGCCGTTGCCAGGCACTGTCCAATTTCCAAGCACTTCAAGGTGAGGGTGGCCATGAGCGACCGAATATTTAGCGGCATCGTGCTGACGGTGTCTTTCCTGATGATGTGGGCTGCGACCCTCATCGAAGAAAGCTTCATCCAGGACCCGTTGGGGCCAAAGGCCTTTCCGGTGGTGATTGCCGGTGTGATGGCGATCTCTGCGGTGGTGATGTTCTTCAAGCCCGACAGCGAACCCGAATGGCCCGGCCTTTACAAGGTGCTGGAACTGGTGGCCACCGTGGGGGTGTTCATCGCCTACGCACAGATGCTGCCCATTGCCGGCTTTGTGGTGGCCACTGTGTTTGCCACCGCCTTTCTGGTCTGGCGACTGGGCGGTGCGCCCCGGCAGGCCATCGTGGGGGGTATCTCCATTGCAGTAGGCATCTACGTGATCTTTCATTTCATGCTGGGCCTGAACCTGGCCAAAGGCCCCTGGGGCTTCTGAAGTCCTCTGAACCCCCAAACAGGAACTCGACATGGAAAGTCTCAATCATCTGGCCGATGGGTTCGCCATCGCGCTGACCTGGCAAAACCTGCTGCTCGCACTTGTCGGCTGTTTTCTGGGCACCATGATCGGTGCGCTACCGGGCCTGGGCCCCTCGAACGGCGTGGCCATCCTGATCCCGGTGGTTTTCAGCATGGGGCTGGGCGCCACGCCCGCGCTCATCCTGCTCACCAGCGTGTACTACGGTGCCATGTACGGTGGGCGCATCTCGTCCATCCTGCTCAATATCCCGGGTGACGAGCCAGCGCTCATGACCACACTCGACGGCTACCCCATGGCACGCCAGGGCAAGGCCGGCGAAGCGCTGGCCATCTCCGGCATCGCTTCGTTCGTGGGTGCGTTCTTCGCTACCTGGGGCCTGGTGTTCCTCGCGCCCAAGCTGGTGGGCGTGGCCCTGTTGTTTGGCCCGGCCGAGTACTTCGCCATGTTCACCCTGGCTTTTGCCACGCTCGGTGGCGTGACCAGTTCCAACCAGGCCAAGGCGGCTTTCGCGGCTGCCATTGGCTTGTCACTGGCATTCGTGGGCGTGGATGGGCAGACCGGCGTGCCGCGATTCACAGGTGGCAATGTGCACTTTTACGACGGCATCGACTTCCTGATTGCCATCGTGGGCATGTTTGCCCTGTCTGAAGTGCTGGTGTTCATCGAAGAGCGCGGCAAAGCCCACAGCCACAGCACAAAGCCAGTCACCGAACTGGGTCGCGTCACGCCACCATGGTCCATGCTCAAGGAGACCAGTGGCTCCATGGGTCGGGGCACTGTGGTGGGTTTCATCGCCGGTGTGCTGCCGGGTGCAGGTGCTTCGCTGGGCTCGTTCCTGGCCTACACGCTGGAGAAAAAATGGCTGGGGAAGAAGGGAAACTTCGGCAAGGGTGACCCGCGTGGCGTGGCCGCACCTGAAGCTGGCAACAACGCCGCGGCCGGGGGCGCGCTTGTGCCCATGCTGGCATTGGGTGTGCCGGGCTCTGGCACCACGGCCGTGCTGCTGGCCATGTTGCTGTCGCTCGACATCACCCCCGGCCCGCTGCTCTTCACCAACAACCCCGACGTGGTCTGGGGGCTGATCGCGGCGCTGTTCATCGGCAACGTCATGCTGCTGCTGCTCAACATACCCATGGTGGGGCTATTCACCCGGGTGCTGCGCGTGCCTGCCTATTACCTGATGCCGGCCGTGGCCATGATCTCGTTCATTGGCATCTACGCGCTCACCAACTCGACCTTCGACCTCATGTTGATGATCGGTTTTGGTGTGCTGGGCTGGCTGTTTCGCAAGCTCAGCATCCCCATGGTGCCGGTGATCCTGGGTGTTTTGCTGGGCGAACTGATGGAAAAGAACCTGCGCCGTGCGCTCACCATTTCCGATGGTGATCTGTCCATCCTCTATGGATCACCGCTGGCGGTGGGCTTTCTCACCGTTGCTATCGTGGGTTTCGTGGCACCCATTTTCGTGAGTCGCTATGTGAACTTCAAGAAGATCAGGGCAGAGGCGCACAACGACGGTACCTCGGATTGAGTTCCTGACGGGTTCATGCTTGCCCGATTGGGTGGGTGGGCGGTGGGTGCGGCGACAATGATTGCGCACCAACCGCCCATTTTTTTGCGCCGTCGAGGTCTGTGTGGGCCATGCGCTGCAGAAACGCTGAGTGGAGGCTGGTCTGGGATTGCCTGCCTGACCGGCTACCGCCATCCGCTATCCTTGCGCCCCTGCTGTCCGATCCCTTCTGCGATCAATAATCACCATGCCCCCCACTCCCAACAAAGTCGAACTGGCACTGGAAAAGCTCATTTTTTCCAGCCGCTGGATTCTGGTGCCATTCCTGCTCGGTCTCATCGTCGGCATGGTCGTCATGCTGCTCAAGTTCTTCAAGGAACTGATGCTTCTGATACAGGGGGTGCTGGGCATCATCCAGCACGACACGGTCATCTCCATCCTCACGCTGGTGGACACGGCGCTGATTGCGGTCCTGCTGCTGATCATCGTGTTCAGTTCCTACGAAAACTTCGTCTCCAAGCTGAGCATCGGCGAACACGAAGACAAACCGGCCTGGATGGGCAAGGTCAGCTTCTCTGATCTGAAGATGAAGTTGATCGGTGCCATCGTCGCCATCTCAGCCGTGGAGTTGCTCAAGGCGTTTCTGGTGAGCACCACGCTCACGGGCGAGGAGCTGGGCTGGAAAATCGCGATCCACCTGACTTTTGTGGTGTCAGGCCTGCTTTTTGCACTGGCAGACTGGATCACCGACCAGCGCAAATAGGGGCTGCCGTTCCGCTCTGATGGCCTGGTTCCCGACTTGATCCGATGGGAAATGCGGAGCGCTCCGCACGCCAACGCGATCGCTCCCCGCGTTCTGCTTGCGCGGCCTTCCGATTTGATCAAAGTATCCATCGCAAAGCCTTTGGTACGCGAAGCGTTACAAAAGACTGGCCCTGGTGTGGCCTG
The DNA here is from genome assembly GCA_011390855.1 of Hydrogenophaga sp. Classification (GTDB taxonomy): domain Bacteria; phylum Pseudomonadota; class Gammaproteobacteria; order Burkholderiales; family Burkholderiaceae_C; genus Hydrogenophaga. The sequence continues at coordinate 5,749 of JAABRN010000521.1, forward strand.
ACAACCCGGTTCGGTCCATGACAATCAGGTCGCGCGGGAGCTGCCGCTGCTGCGCGTCTACGTTCACAAAGCCAACATTCCGGTGCAGCAATTGCGACACAAAGACCTGACCGCGCGTTCCGCGCTTGAACTTCGCCGCCTCATTGGTCGGCGCGAAATCTCCCCCGTCGAGCTGATGAAGGCGTGCATCGATCGCATCGAGGCGCTGAACCCCGGCGTCAACGCCATTGCCGCCACCGACTTTGACCGTGCGCTGGCTCAAGCCCGCGAGGCAGAAGCAAAGGTGATGCGTGGCGAGCCGCTGCCGCTGTTGCATGGCCTGCCCATCGGGGTCAAGGACCTGCAACACACCGCCGGCCTGCTCACCACCTGTGGCAACGTGGGCCTGCGCGGCCACGTGCCCACCGAGGACACAGCGCTCGTCGCGCGCCTGCGCCAAGCCGGTGCCATCGTCACCGCGAAGACCAACGTGCCTGACATGGGCGCCGGTGGGAACACGCGCAACCCGGTGTGGGGCGCCACCGGCAACCCGTTTGACAACCAGCTCAATGCTGGCGGCTCGTCGGGCGGCTCGGCCGCCGCGCTGGCCACCGACATGCTGCCGCTGTGCACGGGATCCGACACCGGCGGCTCGCTGCGCATCCCGGCGTCGCTGTGTGGGGTGGTGGGTCTGCGCCCCAGCCCCGGACTGATCGCCAACAACCACCGTGCGCTGGGCTGGTCTGCCCTGTCGGTGCTGGGGCCAATGGCCCGCAGCGTGCAGGACACCGCTTTTTTCATGGCCGCCAGCGTGGGCTCGCATCCCGATGACCCCATCAGCCGTGACGTGTGGGGCGATGCCTACTGGCCCCTGCCCGAAGTGGATATGTCCACACTGCGCATTGGCGTGGTCGAAGACTTTGGCGTGTGCGCAGTCGAGCCCGATATCCGCAAGACCTTCCGTGACCGTGTGAAGCGCTTGTCTTCACAGGTACACAGCTGCGAAACCATCGATCTTGGCCTCACGCAGGACGCGCACCGAGCGTTTGACATCCTGCGTGCGGAGGCCTTTCTGGCCGCGTACGGCGAAACCTACCAGACGGCGCCAGAAACGCTCGGCCCCAACGTGGTGGCCAACGTGGAAATGGCGGCCAGCTTCACCATGGCCGACCTCGCCTGGGCGCACCTGGAGCAGACCCGCATCGCCCGCTGCTTTGCGCACGCCCTGTCGCGCTGCGACCTGATCGTGGCGCCCGTCACGCCGATGTCTCCATTCCCCTGGACCCAGCTGTATGCGGAGCGTGTGGACGGTCAAACCATGCGCAACTATTACGAGTGGCTGTCACTGACCTACGTGGTCACGATGGCCACCAACCCATCAATTTCGCTGCCCTGCGGAGTGGATTCGCGAGGCATGCCGTTTGGCCTGCAGGTGATTGGCCCCTTGCGCGGCGATGCGGCGCTGCTGGCTGCTGCGCAGGCCATGGAGCAGGCCTTCCAGGCCGATGCCGCCACGCGCCGGCCACGCCCAGGCATCGAAACCCTGCTCAAGGCGAACCCGGCGCTCACCCGGATGGTTACCGACCCCCCCCTGCGCCGCTGACGCGGCTTCCCCCCTTGTATCCTTACCAGGTCGATGTTCAGGACACGTTCATGGGAAGTTGTCCACAGCCTGCTACCCCCTTGGAAGCCTCGCATTCCGAAAGAGAGCAGATGGCGTGGACAGCCGACCTTTGCAAGTAGCCCGAACAGTTGCTGGTTGGCAATGCACTGTGTTTGCGCTCAGGCATTGAACTCGTATTTTTGCAAGGAGGGGCAATGGCAAAAGAATCTTGTGAAGCGGTGTACGTGGGCATCGACGTATCAAAGGGCAGCCTGGAAGTGGCCTTGACAGACAAGGGCGCCAGCGTGCGCTTTGACAACGACGATCAAGGCATCCAGGAATTGCTGGAGCACTTGAGAGGGCACGAAGTGGCGGTTGTACTGCTGGAGGCCACGGGCGGCTTGGAGAGGCGCTGCGCGCAGGCGCTGTGCCTTGCGGGCCTGAGCGTGGTGGTTGCCAACCCCCGGCAAGCGCATGAGTTTGCCAAGTCGATGGG
>JAABRN010000522.1 GCA_011390855.1 Hydrogenophaga sp.
GCGCTTCCTCAACCAGAAAGCAGCTTGTCTTCGGCAAGCGACAGGGCCTGGGCTTTCCCCCCAGAACCAACGTATCGCCGCCCTCCATGACCGTGTCGTCATCGAGCACCGCAGCCTTTCCGCCAGCCCGGCGCAAGCTCACGAGCCTCACACCGATCGCTTCCAGCGCCAGGTGGCCAATTGTTTTGCCCACCGAACGGCCTGCGGTCGGCAAGGTCACCGTATGCAGGCGCTCGTGATCGAGCTCGTCCACACTGTCGTCGTCGGCGCCGTGGAAGTAGCCACGCAGCAGGTTGTAGCGCGCATCGCGCTGCTCTTGCACCACGCGAATCACGCGCCGCATGGGCACTCCCACCAGAGCCAGGGCGTGGCTGGCCAGCATCAGGCTGGCTTCAATGGCTTCGGGCACCACTTCGGTGGCACCGGCGCTGCGCAGCTTTTCCAGATCCACGTCGTCCACCGTGCGCACCACCACTGGTACATGCACCGCTTGTTCGTGGGCGTGGTGCAACACCTTGAGGGCACTGGGGGTGTCCAGGTAAGTGACAACCACCGCACTGGCACGGTGCAAACCTGCGGCCATGAGCGCCTGCAGGCGTGCGGCATCGCCAAAGACCACCGAATGCCCTGCGGCGGCTGCCTGGCGTACCCGGTCCGGGTCCAGGTCAAGCGCCATGTAAGGAATCCCCTCGGCATCCAGCAGACGGGCCAGGTTCTGTCCGCAGCGGCCATAGCCGCAGATGATCACGTGCTTGTCGGCGTTGATGGCCTTGCGTGCGATGCTGGTCATCTGCACCGACTGCATCAGCCAGTCGCTGCCCACCACACGACCGACGATGTCGTTGGTGTAGAGAATGATGAAGGGGGTGGCAATCATGGAGATCACCATGCTTGCCAGAATGGGGTTGAACAGCTGCGGCGGCACAAGGTTGTTCTGACCGGCCAGGGTGAGCAGCACCAGCCCGAACTCTCCACCTTGGGCCAGATACAGACCCACCCGCAGTGACACACCCATGGACGCGCCGAACAGCCGCGTGAGACCCGTGATGAGCGCGAGTTTGAAGGCGACGGAGAGCGACAGCAGCAGCAGCACCAGCGGCCAGCGATCGAGCACGAGCCGCCAGTCGAGCATCATGCCGATGGTGATGAAGAAGAGCCCCAGCAGCACATCGTGAAACGGCCGGATGTCGGTCTCCACCTGGTGCTTGTATTCGGTCTCTGAAATCAGCATGCCGGCCACGAACGCGCCGAGTGCCAGCGACAGGCCAGCGTGTTCGGTGATCCATGCCAGACCCAGGGTGATGAGCAGCAGGTTGAGCATGAAGAGCTCATCGCTCTTCTGGCGCGCCACCAGGGTGAGCCACCACCGCATCACCTTCTGGCCACCCGTGAGCAAAATGCCCAGCAGCACGACCGCCTTCACCAGCGCCAGTGCGAGTGCCGGCAGCAGGTCTTCCGGGTCGGCCGCGAGCGCGGGAATGAGCACCAGCAGCGGCACCACGGCCAGATCCTGGAACAGCAAGATACCCATGACGCGCTTGCCGTGCTCGGACTCCAGCTCCAGCCGCTCGGCCATCAGCTTGATCACGATCGCGGTGCTGCTCATGGCCATCACGCCACCCAGCGCCAGCGCGATCTGCCAGGAAATGTCCCACCAGGTGGGCAGCATCAGCGTCAGCGCCAGCGAGGCGCCAGTGGTGATCAGCACGGTCAGCACCACCTGTGACAGGCCCAGACCAAACACGTGGCGCTTCATCGCCCTGAGCTTGGGCAGGCTGAACTCCAGCCCGATCACGAACATGAGGAACACCACGCCGAACTCGGCCAGGTAGCGGATGCCGCTGGAATTCTGGGCCAGCGCGAGTGCATTGGGCCCGATCAGGATGCCCACCACCAGGTAGCCCAGCATCGGCGGTAGCTTGAGCTGCCGGCACGCCACCACGCCCAACACAGCCGCAAGCAGGTACAGGAGCGCAATGTCGAGCGAATTCATGGGGCAGATGGTAAGGGTTGCAAGGCACGTCCGCGCGGGAAGGCAAAGCAGAAGTTGTGCCGTTGCAGTGCGCCGGGCCGCCCCTGGTGCAAGCCTGCCAGTTTCGGCTCCAACGGCGATAATTCGGCGATGCAGCTGCCAACCACCTTCGACCCGACCCGTGCGGCAGCGTTTGCCCGTGAAACCTTGCAGATCGAGGCAGCAGCCATCTCCGCGATGGCGCAGCGGGTGGACGACAGCTTCGCCAAGGCCATGGCGCTCATGCTCGCCTGCCAGGGCCGTGTGGTGGTGATGGGGATTGGAAAGAGCGGCCATATTGGTCGCAAGATCGCGGCCACTTTGGCATCCACAGGCACACCGGCCATGTTTGTGCACCCCGCAGAAGCCAGCCATGGCGACCTGGGCATGATCACCCCGGGTGACGTGGTGCTGGGCATCAGCAACAGCGGTGAAAGCGAAGAGCTCACGGTCATCCTGCCGCTCATCAAGCGCATGGGCGTGCCCCTGGTGGCCATCACCGGCCGCGTGAGGTCCACGCTGGGTCAACACGCCGAGGTGGTGCTGGACGCTTCGGTGGAGAAGGAGGCATGCCCGCACAACCTGGCCCCCACCGCCAGCACCACGGCCCAGTTGGCCATGGGCGATGCAATCGCCGTGGCGCTGCTCGATGCCCGTGGTTTCAAGGCCGACGATTTTGCGAGGTCCCACCCTGGTGGCGCGCTGGGCCGCAAGCTGCTGACCCATGTGCGTGACGTGATGCGCACTGGCGAAGCGCTGCCCCGCGTCACCCAGGAGGCTGGCTTGATGACCCTGATGCGCGAAATCAGCGCCAAGGGCCTGGGAGCCAGCGCCATTGTGGATGCGGATGACCGGGTGCTGGGCATCTTCACCGATGGTGACTTGAGGCGCCTGATCGAGAAGAGCGAGAACAACAGCGATCTTCGCAATCTGACGGCGAGCGAAGTCATGCACCCCGATCCGCGCACCATCCGTGCCGACGCGCTGGCCGTGACTGCTGCCGAACTCATGGAGGCCACGCGCATCACCAGCGTGCTGGTGGTCGACGAGACTGGTCGGCTGTGCGGTGCGCTCAACAGCAACGACCTGATGCGGGCGAAAGTGATTTGACCCCTCTGTGCCGCTTCCGCCCGGGGGAACGGCGCTGGCGAACCGGCCAAGCAGGTTTCGCGGCGCCCTCGTACCAAGAGGCCTCGCCCGAACGACCCCTCTGCAGTTAGCATCGCCTTATGTCTTCCGATCTGTCCCCGCTACGCCCCGTCCTGACTTTCGAGCCCGAATTGCTGCTGCGCGCGCAGGCCGTGCGGGTGGTGTTTTTTGATGTGGATGGCGTGCTCACCGATGGGGGTCTCTACTTCAGTGAATCGGGTGAGACGCTCAAGCGTTTCCACACACTGGACGGGCATGGCATCAAGTTGCTGCAGCGCGCAGGTATCACGCCCGCCGTGGTCACAGGGCGCGACTCACCCGCCCTGCGCCGACGCTTGGAAGCCCTCGGGGTGGTGCATGCCCGATACGGCACGGAAGACAAGCGCCCCGCCGCCGAAGAGATTCTTGGCGAGCTGAAGCTGTCATGGTCGGACGCAGCAGCCATGGGCGACGACTGGCCCGACCTTCCCATGCTGCGTCGCGCGGCGCTCGCCTGCGCACCTGCCACGGCTCACGCGGAAGTGCTGGCGCTGGCCCACCACGTCACGCAACGCCCTCCCGGCATGGGCGCCGTGCGCGAATTGTGTGACGTGCTGCTGATGGCCAGGGGGGGGTATGCGCGCGAACTGGAGGTGGCATCGCAATGAACAGTTCCTTGCCACTGGAGCCGTTGCAGAACGCCACCCCGCGCGTGGTCAAGATGCGCGTGTACCAGTTCTGGGATCAGCTCTCGATTTACCTGCCCGTGCTTCTGATGGGTTTGCTGGCCTTGGCGTCTTACTGGTTGCTGCGCGCCACGCCAATACCCGAGACCCCACCAGAAGAGCGGGAGCTGTCGCACGAGCCTGACTACTACATGCAACGCTTCTCGGTGAAAGTCTTTGACGCGAATGGGCGCATCATGTCTGAGGTGTTTGGCGCAGAAGGGCGCCACTACCCCGACACGGATATGCTGGAGATCGACAAGGCGCGCATCCGCAAGTACAGCCCGGAGGGCCAGTTGACCACCGCCACCGCGCACCGCGTGACCAGCAACGGCGACAGCACGGAGTTCATCCTCGAAGGCGATGCGATCGTGATTCGGCAAGCGGGCAAGAATGCAGCGGGCAAGCGCTTGCCAAGGCTGGAATTCCATGGTGAATACCTGCGTGTGCTGACCAAGTGGGACATCCTCTCCTCTGACCAGCCCGTGCTGCTGATCCGGGACAACGACCAGATGCGCGCCGACAGTCTCTTCTACAGAGGTGACCGCCAGTCGGCTGTGCTCAAAGGGCGGGTTCAGGTACAAATGCAACCGCGTTGAGCAAACACGCGCCAATCGTTGCCCACTGACACACGCATGTCCCAGCTCCCACTCGTTTTGATCACCGGTGCCTCCAGCGGCATCGGTCAGGCATTGGCCGCGCGTTTTGCACAAGCGGGCTACCGGCTCGCACTGGTGGCGCGTCGCACAGACGATACGCAGGCCTGGGCCGACGCACAGGGACTGGGCAAGGACCGCTGTCACATCTACGGCGCAGACGTGAGCGAGACCGACAGCATCGTGGCAGCAGCGAGGGCCTGTATGGTTTCACAAGGGGTGCCTGACGTGGTGATCGCCAACGCAGGCATCAGCGTCGGCATGGACACCGCAGAACGCGATGACATTGATGTTATGGCCCGCACCTTCGCCACCAACAACACAGGGTTGGCCGCGACCTTTCATCCTTTTGTGACCTCCATGCGTGAGCGTGGCCATGGCACGCTGGTCGGTATTGCCAGCGTGGCGGCGATCCGGGGTCTGCCTGGGCATGGCGCCTATTGCGCGAGCAAGGCGGCGGTGGTGGCCTACTGCGAAAGCCTGCGCGGTGAACTGCGTGGCAGTGGCGTGGCGGTGGTGACCTTGCTCCCGGGCTATGTCGACACGCCGCTGACGCGCCAGAACCGCTATGGCATGCCGTTCCTGATGAGCGCAGAAGCGTTTGCCGACCAGGCTTTCCGGGCGATTCAGGGCGGGGTCAGCTACCGCGTGATTCCGTGGCAGATGGGGGTGGTGGCCAAGCTGCTGCGTTTGCTACCCGACCCACTGTTCGACCGCCTTCTGGCCGGGCGCCCCCGCAAGCACCGACAGAACCGGTGACGCGGCACTTCCCCTGATCCATCAGGGTCTGAGCTTTTCGCTGGCGACCCAGTCTGACGAGCCGCGTGGTGGATTTCATGGTTCTGCCGGGACATTTTTGCGTCTTGCCAAGAGCGACCTGCCGATGCCGGAAGCGCTCGGTGTGACGCTGTCGATCCACCTGCCGGACGCTGGCCGCCATTCGTCTCCTCCCTGCCACTCGCCGTGCGGTATGTCACACCATGCGTCTTGACAGCTTTCTGGTGGGTCGCAAGATGTGATCCATTCATTTTCCCGTTCCTGGAGCAGTCCTGATGAGAGCCACACGCCAGAGGAGTTTTGTGCGGTCTGAGTCCCGCGTCATGAGCGCTTCATTGCTGGTGGTTCTGGCCTTGCTGATGCCCGTGGACGCCAGCTCGCAGACGCTGGCACGTGATTCCGCTGACCTGCAGGTGCAGGTCTGGGCTGCAAGCTGCATGGCCTGTCACGGACCGGAAGGGCGTGCCGAGGGGACAGGTCTGACCATTGGCGGCCGGCCGGAGCAGGAGCTGCTGGGCAAGCTGCTGGGTTACAAGAGCGGCAAGCTGCCAGCGACCATCATGCACCAGCATGTCAAAGGCTACAGTGATCGGGAGCTGAGTCGCATTGCCGGGTACTTCGCATCGTTGAAGTGAGCACACCATGATCCAGAGACGTGATTTCCTCAGAGTTGGCCTGTCGGCGGTGTCGGTGGTGGCCGCCCCCCATCTGGGCGCTCAGACAGGTGAACGGGTGGTCATCATCGGCGGCGGTTTCGGCGGCGCCACCGCTGCCCGCTACCTCAGGCGCTTCAATCCATCGTTGCAGATCACGCTGGTGGAGCCTGCGGGCAATTTCGTGATGTGTCCCATGAGCAACCGCGTCATCCACGGCGGCTTGCAATTGCGCGACATCACGCGCCCCTACAACCGCTTTGTCGCCACCCAGGGACTTCGCTGGGTGCGCGCACGAGCGGACGGAATCGATTTGGCCGCGCGGGAGGTGCGCGCAGCGGGCGAGCGCATCCTGTACGACCGCCTGATCATTGCCCCCGGTGTGGACTATGTGTACGACGGTATCGAGGGCCTGCAGACCGCAGACCAGCAAGCCCGCGCACCGCACGCCTGGAAGGCCGGGGAACAGACGCAGCAGTTGCGCAACATGTTGCAGGCCCTGCCAGAGGATGGCGTGGTGGCGATGACCGTGCCCAAGGTGCCTTACCGTTGCCCGCCGGGCCCCTACGAGCGTGCAAGCCTGATCGCACACTATCTGGAGACCCGCAAGCCAAGGGCCAAGCTGCTGGTGTTTGACGCCAATCCGGAAATCCAGGCCAAGAAGGGGTTGTTCGAGGCGGTCTGGAAAAACCGTTATCGCGATCGCATCGAATACGTCCCCAATACCGATCTCAAGGCCGTGGATGTTTCAACGGGGACGCTCGATTTCGGTGCGGAGGGCAAAGTCAAGGCCGATGTGTTCAACGTCATTCCGCCGCAGCGCGCCGGCGCGATCGCGCTTGCCAGCGGTCTGGCCAATGTCGGTGGTCGCTGGTGCGGTGTGGATTTCCTGAGCTATGAATCGACAGTTGCCAAGGGCGTGTATGTGCTGGGTGATTCCATTGCGGGTGCACCGGGTATGCCGAAGTCCGGCCACATGGCGAACCAGGAGGCCAAGGTCTGTGCAGGAGCCATTGCTGCCGAGTCCCTGGGAATGGAGGCGCCCTCGGATCCCATCATCGCCAACACCTGCTACAGCTTTGTTTCGCAGACCGAGGTGATCCATGTGGCGGCTGTCTACCGCTACGATGCGGCGAAAAAAACCATGGTGGCCGCGCCCGGCGCGGGTGGCCTTTCGTCCGAGCCCAACGTCATGGAAGGCCTGTATGCGATGGCATGGGCCACCAATATCCTCAACGACACGCTGGGCTGAATGACGCCGAATCCCGGGTGTGCGCACTGGCGACAGAAAGCCTGAAAACCAGACCGCCCATGAAAAAAGCCCCTGGTGACCCGAGGGGCTTCTGTCTGAGCCCGGTTTGCACCGGGCCAGGGATTCAGCGCTGTGGCTCAGTAGCCACCGCGGCCACCGCCGCCGCCGCCGCCTTCACGACGACCGCCGCCGCCGTAGGGGCTGCGGAAACCGCCGTCACTGCCGCCACCGCCACCAAAGCCGCCACCGCCGCTGCGGCCACCGCCACCACCAAAGCCGCCGCCACCCGAGCGGGGAGGACGTGCTTCCATCGGACGGGCTTCGTTCACCACCAGGCTGCGACCGCCCAGTGACTGACCGTTCATGCCTTCGATGGCGGACTGGGCTTCAGCATCGCTGCCCATTTCCACGAAACCAAAACCTTTTGAGCGACCTGTGTCTCGCTCCATCATGACTTTGGCGCTGTTGACAGAGCCAAAAGCGCCGAAAGCCTGCTGCAGGTCTTCGTCGCGCACGGTGTAAG
>JAABRN010000523.1 GCA_011390855.1 Hydrogenophaga sp.
CTCCCTCGTGGGGTGTTTTTGAAGAGGTTCATATGTACGCGGTCATAAAAACCGGTGGCAAACAGTATCGTGTTGCTGCTGGCGAAAAAATTAAAGTAGAACAGATTGCTGCGGATGTGGGTCAAGAGATCGTGATTGATCAGGTTCTTGCAGTCGGCAACGGCAGCGAGATCAAGGTCGGCACTCCCTTGGTTTCCGGCGCAACGGTCACGGTCACGGTGGTGGCGCATGGCAGGCACGACAAGGTTCGCATCTTCAAGATGCGCCGTCGCAAGCACTACCAGAAGCGCCAGGGACACCGGCAAAATTTCACCGAGCTGCAGATCGCTTCGATCGCAGCCTGAGGAGTCGATAAATGGCACAGAAAAAAGGCGGCGGCTCTACGCGAAACGGGCGCGATTCCAAGCCCAAGATGCTCGGTGTAAAGGCTTTCGGTGGCGAATTGGTGAGCGCCGGTTCGATCATTGTTCGCCAGCGCGGCACCCGTTTTCATCCGGGCGCCAACGTTGGCCTTGGCAAGGACCATACCTTGTTCGCCACGGTTGAAGGGCACGTCACGTTCGCTATCAAAGGCGCACTGAACCGTCAGGTGGTCAGCATCACGCCAGCCGCCTGATCCTGGCGGCATCGAGGAAGGCAGGGTCAGCCCGGCCGCGATCCTTCCAGAGAGGTAACACTCAGTTTGCAAAAGGCCCGCCCGTGCGGGCCTTTTGTGTTGGTCTCTACAGGAGAAACATGTCATGAAATTTGTGGACGAAGCCACGATCGATGTTGCTGCAGGCGACGGCGGCAATGGCTGCGCATCTTTCCGGCATGAAAAATACAAAGAATTCGGTGGTCCAGACGGCGGGGATGGCGGTCGGGGCGGCCATGTGTACGCCATTGCGGATGACAGCCTGAATACGCTGGTGGACTTTCGCTTCACCAGGCGCTTCGAAGCGCGTCGGGGTGAGCACGGCAAGGGCTCGGACATGTTTGGCATCAAGGGCGATGACATTGTGCTCAAGATGCCAGTGGGCACCATCATTGCCGATGCGGAAACAGGCGAGGTCCTCCACGAGCTGCTCGAGCCTGGCGAGCAGATCACCATCGCCAAGGGCGGTGATGGTGGCTTCGGCAACATGCACTACAAGAGTTCGACGAATCGGGCGCCGCGTCAGAAAACACCAGGCTGGCCTGGCGAGCGCCGCACATTGAAGCTGGAGCTGAAGGTGCTGGCAGATGTTGGTCTGCTGGGCATGCCCAACGCGGGCAAGTCGACGCTGATCGCTGCGATTTCCAATGCACGTCCCAAAATCGCCGACTACCCCTTCACCACGCTGTATCCCAATCTTGGCGTGGTGCGGGTGGGTCCTGAAAAAAGTTTTGTGGTGGCAGATGTGCCCGGTCTTATCGAAGGTGCATCCGAAGGGGCAGGGCTGGGGCACCAATTCCTGCGGCATTTGCAGCGCACTCGGCTCTTGCTGCATCTTGTGGACATGGCCCCGTTCGCTGAAGATGTGGACCCGGTGCAGCAGGTAAAAGCCATAGCGGCCGAGCTGAAAAAGTTTGATCCCGCGCTGTATGCCAAACCGAGGTGGCTCGTTCTGAACAAACTCGACATGGTCCCCACCGAGGAGCGGGAAGCCCGCGTGAAGGACGTCGTCAAGCGGCTCAAATACAAAGGACCTGTGTTTGAAATATCGGCGCTGACCCGGGAAGGGTGCGAGTTGTTGATCCAGAAGATCTATCAACACATTGCACAGGTGCATCAATCGTTGCAGCCACCTACCGAGGTCGATCCCCGCTTTTCAGATGCGCCGAGCGGTGATTGAAGCTGCCGAGGCAGCAGATCCGTTGTTTTCAGATCTATGTTGGATGTGCCCATGAATGCCATTGAGCCGCTACCGGTGTCTTTGCTCAAAGATGCGCGCCGCATCGTGGTCAAGGTGGGCTCAAGCCTGGTGACCAATGACGGTCGGGGGCTGGATGAAGAGGCCATTGCCGAATGGAGCCAGCAGCTCGCGGAGTTGGCGCAACAGGGGCGTGAACTGATCATGGTCAGCAGCGGCGCCGTCGCCGAAGGAATGAAAAGGCTGGGGTGGGTCGAGCGTCCCAAAGAGATCCATGAATTGCAGGCGGCTGCGGCTGTCGGACAAATGGGACTGGTGCAGATGTACGAGTCCAAACTGCGCGCGTGCGGCGTGGGCAGTGCGCAGGTGTTGTTGACCCATGCCGATCTGGCGGATCGGGAACGGTACCTGAACGCCAGGTCCACGCTGGTGACGTTGCTGGGGCTAGGCGTGGTGCCGGTGATCAATGAAAACGACACCGTCGTCAATGACGAGATCAAGTTCGGCGACAACGACACGTTGGGTGCGTTGGTGGCAAACCTGGTTGAAGCCGATGTGCTGGTGATCCTGACTGATCAAAAAGGGCTTTACACGGCCGATCCCAGGCGCAACCCTGCAGCCGAGTTCGTTCATCTGGCCAGAGCAGGTGACCCCCGTCTTGAGACCATGGCTGGTGGCGCTGGGTCTGGCATCGGTAAGGGAGGCATGATCACAAAGATTCTCGCTGCCAAGCGTGCGGCCGCTTCAGGTGCATCCACCGTGATTGCCTGGGGGCGTGAGCCCCGAGTGCTGTTGCGCATGTGCGAGGGTGAGTCGATCGGCACCTGCTTGCAGGCGCAGACACCCAAGAACCAGGCGCGCAAGCGCTGGATCGCCGATCATCTTCAACTTCGCGGGGCGGTCGTGGTGGATGACGGCGCGATGGCGAAGCTCCAGGGTGAAGGGAAGAGCCTGTTGCCGATCGGAATGGTCAGCGTGGATGGCGACTTTGCCCGTGGCGACGTGATCGCGGTGCGCAGCGCTGGCGGAGTGGAAATTGCCCGCGGACTGGCCAACTACGCCAGCTCAGAAGCGCGTCTGATTTGCCGGAGGTCGTCTTCCGACTTTGAGCGTTTGCTGGGGTATGTGGGGGAGCACGAGATGATCCACCGGGACAACATGGTGTTGTCCAATCGCTGAAACAGGCGTCGCGGTGGTTTCACAGCCGCCGTTCGTTCAGCGTGTAGGCTCAATGTTGAGATGGCACTGTGGGTCTGGATCAAAACTCGCACCAGGCGGCAGCTCAAGACCCAGGGGCGCCGTGATCATGGGTATCTCTTGCAAGCCTTCGCCAGGGCCACGCTGCCTCGTGCCGTTCCGCAGATAGCGATTGCGTGGGTCGTTCCTTGGTAGGTAGCGCGCGAGTTCGGTCAGGGCCATCTCATAGACGCCGCGCTTGAATTCGACAACCACATCCAGCGGGACCCAGTAGTCGTGCCAACGCCAGGCGTCGAACTCGGGATGACTGGTTGCACGCAGATTGAGGTTCCAATCGTGCGCAACCAATCTCAACAGGTACCAGATTTGTTTCTGCCCTTTGTAGTGACCGCGTGCATCACGACGGATGAAGCGGTCCGGCACTTCGTAGCGCAACCAGTCCCTGGTGCGGGCCACGATGCTCACGTGCTCGGGCATCAAACCCACTTCCTCGTGCAGCTCTCGGTACATCGCCTGCTCCGGAGTTTCACCCCTGTCGATGCCACCTTGCGGAAACTGCCAGGAATGGGAGCGGATGCGCTTGCCCCAGAACACCTGGTTTCGCTGGTTGAGCAGAATGATGCCGACATTGGGCCTGAAGCCTTCTCTGTCAAGCATAATCAACCTCAAATTTTTGAACTGTATGGATTATGCATCGCGCATGACAAATTCCGTACTGTTCTGCCCCCTGCAGGGGATTAGCGCCGGGTAAATACCGACTGACGGACCCCGTGTTCATCCAGGTACGGGTTTCACATCTGATTCCATCCACCCTCTTGAGAGACCTTTTCGGTTCGCGTGCCCTTCATGAAAGCCTCCCAGTTCTTTATCTCCACGCTCAAGGAAGCCCCCGCCGATGCCGAGGTGGTGAGTCACCAGTTGATGACCAGAGCCGGCATGATCAAGAAGCTGGGCGCCGGCATTTACACCTACATGCCAATGGGGTTGCGGGTGATCCAGAAAGTGGAAAAGATCGTTCGCGAAGAGATGAACCGTGCCGGCGCCGTGGAGCTCACCATGCCTGTCGTCCAGCCTGCTGAATTCTGGCAGGAGACGGGCCGGTTCGAAAAGATGGGGCCGGAGTTGCTGCGCATCAAGGATCGCCATGATCGCGACTTCGTGGTGCAACCCACCAGTGAAGAAGTGGTCACCGACATTGCCCGCCAGGAGCTGCGAAGCTACAAACAACTGCCCAGGAACTTCTACCAGATACAGACCAAGTTCCGGGACGAGAGGCGACCCAGGTTCGGACTGATGCGCGGGCGCGAGTTCATCATGAAGGACGCCTACAGCTTTGATCGCGATGAAGCCGCAGCCAAGGCCAGCTACCAGGTCATGGCCGCTGCCTACCGTCGCATTTTCGATCGCTTTGGCCTGCGCTACCGCGCCGTGGCCGCTGACAGCGGGGCCATTGGTGGTGACCTGTCTGAAGAATTCCAGGTGATTGCAGCCACTGGCGAAGACGCGATCGTTTACTGCCCGAGCAGCGACTATGCAGCCAACATGGAAAAGGCCGAGTCACTTGCGCCTCAACTACCCCGACCTGTGGCTTCCAATCCCATGGTCAAAACCCCGACGCCAGGACAAAGCACCTGTGCCGATGTGGCCAAACTGCTGGATGTTCCTTTGGCTACCACGGTGAAATCGCTGGTGCTGGCCACCGACGAACTGGGCGAGGACGGTCAGGTGGTGGCGTCGCAAGTCTGGCTGCTGCTGTTGCGCGGGGACCATGACATGAACGAGGTGAAGGTTTCCAAGGTGCCGGGGCTGGATGCGAGCTTTCGCTTTGCCAGCCTTCCTGAAATCGAGAGCCACTTCGGATGCAAGCCTGGCTATCTGGGACCAGTGGGTACCTTGCTCCCTGTGAAGCTCATCGTGGACCGCGAAGTGGCCGTGATGGCCGACTGGATCTGCGGCGCCAACGAGGCTGACTTCCACATGACAGGGGTGAACTGGGGGCGTGACCTGCCAGAGCCTGACCTGGTGGTCGATCTGCGCAATGTGGTGGAAGGCGACCCGTCGCCCGATGGCAAGGGGGTTCTGGCCATCGAACGCGGCATTGAGGTGGGCCATGTGTTCTACCTGGGCACCAAATACAGCAAGGCCATGAACGCCACCTTCCTGGGTGAAGATGGCAAACCCGCGCATTTTGAGATGGGCTGCTATGGCATCGGCGTCACGCGCCTGCCGGCAGCGGCCGTTGAGCAAAACCACGACGAGCGCGGCATCATCTGGCCCGACGCTATCGCCCCTTTCATGGTTGTGATTTGCCCGATCGGTATGGATCGAAGCGAAGAAGTTCGAAAGGCTGCCGAGAAGCTGTACGCCGACCTGTCGGCAGAGAGTATCGATGTCATTCTGGACGATCGGGGCGAGCGACCAGGCGCCATGTTTGCCGATTGGGAACTCATTGGCGTGCCTCATCGGATCACCATCGGAGACCGCGGCCTCAAGTCAGGGCAGCTGGAATACCAGCACCGGCGAGATGCCGCTGCCACCCAGGTGGCCGTGGGCGATGTGGTGGCAGTTCTCAAGGGCAAACTGGGCGGATGAAGCGTTCGGATTCGCTTCTGCCGCTTTTGCCGCAACAGCCCGAGATCTGGGCTCCCAGCCGGCGCGTGTGCCTGCTGACGGGTCTCTCAGCCCTGACATGGTCTGCTTCGTCACTGCTCAGCCCTGCTGAGGCCGGTCAACTGGAAGAGCCGTTGGCCGATTCGGTGCGCAGTGCATTGGCCTCTGCCATTGCCCACACTGCACCGCCCGAACCCGTGTTTGCAAATACCGAGCGGCGCCTGGCTTACTTGCGCTGGTTGGGCGCGATGAGCGACCGCTTGCAGCGGCGCAAGCCGGCGTTTCAGACCCGCATCGCGTTGCTGCAGACGGTCTGGTACGAAAGTCGGCGCGCGGGGCTGGACACCACCATGGTGATGGGGCTGATCCAGGTGGAAAGTGCGTTTCGCAAATTTGCCATTTCGCGCGTGGGTGCCAGAGGCTACATGCAGATCATGCCTTTCTGGTCACGGTTGATCGGTAACGGCGAGGTGGCCCAGTTGTTCGACCTGCGTGTGAACCTGCGCTTTGGCTGCGTGATTCTTCGTCACTATCTGGATCGGGAGCGGGGCGACACCTTCATGGCGCTGGGTCGTTACAACGGCAGCAGAGGACAGGCCAAATACCCCAATGCTGTGTATGCGGCGGCGCGAAACTGGGCACACCCGGATACTTGAAGTGACGGGGTCTCTCGCGCCCGGTTCGCGTTTCGCTTGCTATTGCAGAAATCCGATTCGGGACTTCCCGGCGCCCGTCTTGGGTAGGTCGCAGGGCTCAATGCTGTAGCGGTTGGACAGGCGCGCATTGCCGAAGGCCGTGACCAATGCCCGTCGCATTTCGCGTGGGGCGAGCGTGGCGAGTGCGTCGAGCACATCGTCAACGGGCTCGGGGTCGAAGCGCTGCCCCCAGTCGTGTTCGCCTCGGATGCCCCGATACAGGTGAGCCGCGATCTTGCGTGCGGCCTCGGGTGATGGAGAAGCGATTTCAAACACATTCATGCGGTTGAGAATGGGCTCGGGAATGCTGCGCTCGTCGTTGGCGGTGGTGATCCAGATCACCTGGCTGGCATCGATCGGTACTTCGGCGAATTCGTCAACAAAGCTTTGTGCGGTGTCGTGTTCAAGCAGGCTGTAGAGGGCACCCATCGGGTCATACTGGGCATCGGCACTGGCTTTGTCGATTTCGTCGACCACGATCACCGGATTGGCGTACTGGCCGTCTACAAGTGCTTCAAACACCTTGCCCGGCTTGGCGCCTTTCCATTGCGAAGACGAGCCAGACAAAAGCCAGCCCGCCGTCATCGAACTCATGGGGATCAGGCTCATGCTGGTGCCCAGCAGGTCGGCGATCTGCCGCGCGAAGTGGGTTTTTCCCACCCCGGGCGGGCCAAGCAGCATGATGGGTGTGACTTCCAGACTGTCGTGGCTGTCCTGGGTCAGGGCGACATGGCGCTTCACATCGTCGAGCACTTCGCCGAAATTGGGCAGCAGGTCGTACAGGGGCGCCATGTCAGGCACGCCAGACGGTTTGACGGCAAAGCGTTCGGGTCCGCGCTCCAGCATGCGCTGCCAGGTGTTGCGCAAGGCGTCGAAGTCGCGTTCATTGCCGCTGGCCTGCAAGTGCGCCAGCTTGCGTTCCACGGCGTCAGCACTGAACACGCTGCGCATCTGGGCGATGGGCAGGCCCATGGGGGTTGAGGCAACCAGGCTGCGTGAGCTCATGCGGTTCTCCTTGGGTTCGGCAGTGCTTTCATTCAAGCACAAGACGTGCCTGCCCTCAATGCCGGATAAGACCCAAAAAACACCGTCTTTCCTGTTTCAGCCGCCAGACCGTGAAAAATACCGCAGCACCAAGGCAAGAAAGCCACCCGCAGGTGGCTTTCTGAAGACCCGTGCACCGGGTTCAGGCGCCGCCGTTGATGACCTGTTGCAGTTCTCCGGACTCGTACATCTCCATCATGATGTCCGAACCGCCAATGAACTCGCCCTTGACATAGAGCTGGGGAATGGTGGGCCAGTTGCTGTATTCCTTGATGCCCTGGCGGATGCCTT
>JAABRN010000524.1 GCA_011390855.1 Hydrogenophaga sp.
TCCGGCCCACCGTCCACCGCATCATCAGGGGACGCCGCGCGCCCATGCCAAACCTGCCACAGGCGTACCAGCGCGAGCACTGCCGCCAGGCAGGCACCCACGGCCGCCGCGCCGTAGAACCACTGCAACGGCAGACGCAAATCCATGGTGCCCTGTGTACCCGTTCCCCCCACCTTGACCCACACCATCCAGGCCAGCGGAATCAGGAACGCCAGGGTGACAGAAGTGGCCACCAGGTCGATCCAGCGCCGCCCGGCTTTGCCCAGGTGTTCCCACACCAGGTCCACTGCGATGTGGCTGCCGTAGTACGTGGCGAGCGCAATGCCCCAGAACAGCGCAATGCCCTGCAACATGCGTGCGCCGTCGAACCAGTCAGGAATCTGCACGCTGAATGCGTATCGCAGCGCCACGTTGCTGGCGGTCAGCAGCGCAATCAGCAGCAGTGACAAGGCGGCCAGCGTTTCCGTGGCCGACAGCAGCCGACGCATCAGTTGGTGGCCTGGCGGTCAGCCAACGCCTTGCGCAGCGCATCGAGCGATTCCTGGCCTTTCACCCCTGCGCCATCGGCACCTTTGATCCACTGCGCGTAAACGGGCTCCACGGCCTTCTTCCAGGCATCCATCTGCACAGGTGAAATGCTCACGATGGTGTGTCCCGCCTTGGCTTCCAGCTTGGCCCGACCGGAGTCTTCGGCATCGCCCCAGGCTGCGCCGACCTTGGCAGCCCACTCGTTGTTGCAGTGGTCGTCGATCACCTTCTTCTGACCCGCGGCGAGCTTGTCGTACCAGGGCTTGTTCATCACCCAAACGAAATCAGAGGTGTAGAAGCGCATGTCGCTGTGGTACTTCACTGCCTTGTCGATACCGAAGGTCACGATCGAATTCCAAGGGAAGGTGATGGCATCGGCCAGGCCTTTTTCCAGCGCATCGCGCGCTTCAGGTGCCGACACCTGCACATTGGTGGCGCCCAGCAGGCTCATGGTCTGTGCCACCGTGCCGTTGGCGGAGCGGATCTTCATGCCGCGCAGCTGCCCGGGTTCGGTGATGGGCTTCTTGGAATGGAAGGTGCCCACGTGCACGTGCGCGAAGCAGAACTTCACGTCTTTCATTTCGTTGGCGGCAAGCGGCCGGTACCAGTGGTCCAGCGCGGCAGATCCCGGGCCAGGCTTGGCGATCAGGAAAGGCAGTTCACCGGCGGCCACCAGTGGAAAGCGACCGGCCTGATAGCCGGGGTTGACCCAGGTCATCTCGGCGATACCGTCGCGTGCCATGTCGTAATGGTCGGCAGCCTTGCCCAGTTGTTGTGCCGGGAACATGGCCACCTTGATGGAACCGCCAGACGCCGCCTCCACCGATTTGGCCCAGGGCTCAAAACCCAGCTTGGCCAGCGGGTGCATGGCGGGCAGCCAATGGGCGAACTTGAGTTCCACCGGCTTGTCTTGCGCTTGAGCGCCCAGCGCGCACAGCATCAGGCTGGCAAGAGCGATCGAACGCAGGTTTTTCTGTTTTGGGGTCTTCATGGTTTGTCTCCTTCGGTGGTGGGGGAACGGGCCTTTGGGTGTTCTCAGGCTGAGGTGGAAGTGGTGGCTTCCTTCCCGGGCTTTGCAGCCCAGAAGATGGGTTGCGCACCGGCTGGGGGCCGATGCGCAGAATTGATCTTTCCTTCGGGATCGGCGAGCGTGGCGGTGAGCGCCTGGCGCAGTGCGGCAGCGGCCTGTCCGGGGTCCACCTCACCGGTCAGCGCGGGTGCCACGTGGGTGCTCCACAAGCGCGCGTAGTTCAGGCGGCCGCGCGCCTGTGTGTCGCCATAGCCCTTGAGTACTTGCGGCAACCCAGCCAGCACACCGGCCAGTGGTGCAGACGCGCACAGCACCTGGCGCATGGCTGCCAGCCACACCTGCAGGGTTTCGTGTTCCTGTGCGTAGCGCAAGGAACGGGGCCTCAGCGGACGCAGACGAGCCAGCGCACGCAACATCAAATAGCCCCACAGACTGGTCGAACGGATGTGCATGCCCACATGCGCTTTGCCAAGCCAGCCGCGCCGGGTGGCCTGCTTCAGCAGCGCCGCTCCGAGTGCTTGCGGCAGCACCGCCGCGACTTCGTCAATACCGGGCTTGAAATGCTCCGTCACCCGAACGATGTCTGCAGTACCAGCCTGCGCTTCTTGCCGCACGCGCTCAAAGCGGCTGCGCCGCGTTTTCAGGTCTGCCACGCGGATCACGTCTTCAAAACACATCCACAACGCAAGGTGGCGTACGGCCTCCTCAAGCGCCTCGCTGGCATCAGGCGTTGCCGCGCTGACCAGTCCCTTGACATGATCCAGAAAGGCGCTGGCGTAGGCATCGTTCTGGTAATCGCGGCACCGCAGGGCGCCATGTGCAGCCAGCAACTGCACGGCAGCAGGCCAGGGGTGCAGGCGCTCCTTCCATCCATTGAACAAGCCGCCGGGCAAATCGGCGTCGACCAGCACTTGAGCTGCATCGGAAGACACTACGGGTGCAGGAATGGAAGGCTGCCGAGCTTCATCGAATGCGGCAGCAAAGCCCGCCAGACTGGCGTTCACGCCCTTGCCCGAAGCGCCAATCACGGCTTCGCAAACGCTGCGCGGCCAGGGCAGAACACCGGAGCCGGCCAGCGCACCAAACATCACGGCAGAAATCACGGTACCGCTCCTGACCGTCACGGCCTCCATGTCGAACAGCACGTTCTGGCGAGCCATGGCGCGTGCCGCGTCGGCAAGCCGTTTCGAATCCTGCCGGCCGTCGGCCATGTGCATTTTTTCAACCGTGGTGTAAATGCGGTGTGTGGATGCGATCAAGGTGGTACGCCCCGTCACGAAACCGCGCTCGACCATGCGCGCGGCTTCCAGCAGTTCACTGGCGACCACCACGTCCACGCGACCGGCCACCGGGGTCAGGCCGAACACGGGCGTGGTGCCTTCCGGCAAAGGTTCGCGCAGCAGCTCGATGTAGTAACTGGTGGCGCCGGTGCGCTGGGCCACACCGGGGACCGATGTCGCCTGAACCGGCAGACCATGAAGCAAGGCGCATTTCACCAGCCAGTCGGCCAGCACGCCGCCACCCTCGCCGCCAAGCGCTGCGATCAGGATGCCGTAGGCATTGTTTTGAGAAGACATATCAGTTTTCCATGGCGTCGGAGCGCCACCCACATCGCATCAAATCGCCCAAACCAGGGGCACCGAGGGTCCGGCTTCGCCGGCCCCAGGTCTCGCCCCCCTTCCAGGGGGGAATGCCGAAGGCGCGCAGGGGGTGCTTCATTTCAGGCCGGCTGCAAGAGGCCAATGAAGAACCGGTTGAAACGGTCGGTCAGCCGGTCCCACCAGTTGGGGTGGGTGACGATCTCGACCTTGTGAAACGATGGGCACAACACGGCCGCGTCGGCGACCTCGCCGCACAGGCCGCAGCCCACGCAGCCGTTGGTGACGTGCGCCACAGGTTCGCGCCTGAGCGGGTCACTGGACTCCTTCACCGTGAGCGTGGGGCAGCCTGAGAGGCGGATGCACGAGTGATCGCCGGTGCAGGTGTCCTCGTCCACACCGTAGCGCGTGCGCACGCTGCGCAAGCCTTCCTTCAGCCGCCGAGCGCGAATGGGCTTGAGACGACGCTGGCGTTCCAGCTGGCATTCGCCTTCGGCGATCACCACCTTGAGCCCCATGAAGGGCGAATTCACCGCTTCCTTCAGCAGGTCGCGCACCTGGGACACACGGTAGTTGTGTACCGTCTTCACCCACTTCACGCCCATTCCGTGCAGCGTGTTCTCGATGGTCATTTCGCCTGCGGTGGCGCTCGACCCTTCGGCCACGCGCTTGGCCTCAGAGGCCGGGGTGGACATGGTTTCCTGCGTGCCGGTGGCCGAGGTGTAGCCGTTCTTCATGATCACCAGCACGCCATCGCCCTGGTTGAGCAGCGTCGAGCTCACGCCGGAGAGCAAGCCGTTGTGCCAGAAACCGCCGTCGCCCATGATGGCAATCGGTCGCTTGGCCGAAAAATTCTTCACTGCCGCACTCGACGCCATGCTCATGCCGTAACCGAGGATCGAGTTGCCGAAGGAGAACGGTTCGAAGGTGGCAAAAGAGTGGCAACCGATGTCGGTGGAGATGTGCAGCTTGCCCACCTCGCGCTCGACCAGCTTGAGCGCGGCAAAAACCGGCCGCTCAGGGCAACCGGTACAGAAGTTGGGCGGGCGCGCAGGCACGCCACCACCCAGCGCGGCGAGCGCGCGTTGCTTCACCTCGGTCAGTTCGTCGCTGAACGCGACTGCGGCAGTGGCATCAAACGAAGGCAGGTGCTGTTCAACAAAGGCAGTGATGCCCTTGAGCAAGATCTCGGCCGTGTATTCGCCACCCATGGGCAGCAAGTCCTTGCCGTGCAGACGTGTCTGCAAGTCGGCCCGGCGCAACTGGGTGGCGATGTCCTGCTCGATGAACTCCGGTTGCCCTTCTTCGACCACCAGCACCGCGCGCTTGCCAGCGCAGAACGCTGCGATTTGCGACGGCACCAGGGGGTAGACCACATTCAGCACGAGCAAGGGGATGTCGCTCTCGCCCGTGCCGTTGGCCAGGCCGGCCTGTTGCAGGGCACGCAAGGTGGTGTTGTACAGACCGCCCTGCACGATCAGTCCCACTTCGCCGTGCTGACCATCGAAGTGCTCGTTCAGCCCGGCGTCCTCGATGAACTTGCGCGCGGCAGGCATGCGCACCTCGTACTTGTGTTTCTCGTGCTTGAAGGTGGATGGAGGGTGCGAAAGGCGGTCGTAGCTGAAGGCCGCAGCGTCCTGCTGCAGCAATCGGCTGGAAATGGCGGGCGCAATGTTGTCGCTGGCAATGAAGCTGCCCTGCACATGGCAGGCGCGGATGCGCAGCTCCATCATCACTGGCGTGTTGGAGGCCTCGGACAGCTCAAAGCCCTTCTCCACCATGCGCACGATCGTGGGCAGATTGGGGCGCGGGTCCATCAGCCACAACGCTGATTTCATCGCGAAGGCGTGGGTGCGTTCCTGGATCACACTGGCGCCCTCGCCATAGTCCTCCCCCACCACAATCAGCGCACCACCCATCACCCCAGGCGACGCGAGATTGGACAGTGCGTCGGACGCCACGTTGGTGCCAACAACCGATTTCCAGGTGACCGCGCCGCGCACCGGATACATGATGGACGCTGCCAGCATGGCCGCCGCCGAGCTCTCGTTGGTGCATGCCTCCACGTGCACGCCGAGCTCATCCATGTATGGCTTGGCTTGCACCATCACATCCAGCAGATGCGAGATGGGCGAGCCTTGATAGCCACCCACATAGGTCACGCCAGACTGCAGCAGCGCCTTGGTCACGGCCAGGATGCCTTCGCCCTGGAAGGTCTCGCCCTGGCCGAGCTTCAGCGCTTCAATCTCGTTGTGAAATGAACGTTCCAACCGCGTGTCTCCTTGTCTTGTGCATTCAATTTAGAGTGCCCCGGCACATCTGGCTAATGGATTTATCGGATGTGGCACATTCATGAAGCTGATAATTCGGGTGAACCCTTGGTAGGTTTTCACCTCCACCAACAATGAACTTCCGCCAACTCGACCTCAACCTGCTGCGCGTGCTGGCGGCCATCTACCGCACCGGCTCCGTCACGGCCGCGGGCAAGGCGCTCTCGCTGTCACAGCCCGCCACCAGCAATGCCCTGGCGCGGCTGCGCGACTATTTTCAGGACGACCTCTTCGTGCGTTCGCCCGGGGGTCTGCAGGCCACGCGGTTGTGCGAACGCCTGGCGCCGGAAGTCCAAGCCCAGCTGCAATTGCTGGAAGCGGCGGTCACTGTGCGCGACCAGTTCGACCCAGAGCACAGCGACATGCGCTGGCGACTGTCACTGTCCGACCTGGGGGAAATGATGTTTCTGCCCCCGCTGGCCGCCGCCATGCGCCAGCAGGCACCACAAGCGCGCCTGACCAACATCTCGGTCGCCGCTGAAGATGTTCCGGCCGCGCTCGAATCGCGCGACATCGATTTCGCCATCGGCATCCTGCAACCGCGCCACCGCGGCGTGCGCGCCGATCTGCTGTTCCGGGAACACTACGTGGCCATGACCTCACCGCGCTGGCGCCCTGCCAGCGGCAAGGTGGGACGCACGCTCAGCGCTCGCCAGCTGGGGGAATCGTCGTTGGTGGTGGCCGCGCCCACCGCCACGTTTCACGGCAGCGTGGAACAGATGCTGGAGCGCATGAAGCTGAGCGATCGGGTGGTCATTCGCGCCCGCCATTTCGGCGCCTTGCCGGAGCTGGCTCTGAATACCGATCTGCTCACCATCGTGCCGCAGATGTACGCCGCCAACGTGGGCCAGCGCATGGACATGCGCGTGTGGGAACTGCCGAGGGCTGCGGCCCCCAGTTACGAGGTGCGCCTGGTCTGGCACGCCAGTACCGCGAAGGACCCGGCGCACCAGTGGATCCGTGCGCAGGTGCACCGGTTGTTCGGCCGCGTGCCCTTGAGCGGATGATTCCGGCGTGAATGGATGCGGGTGAAACCTTGGCAGGTGCCTATCATGCAGTCATGACTTCTCCCTCTGCACCCATGACACCTCAGAACCTGCTCGATCATCTCGACCAAGGCCGCATCTGGCCTCACGCTTCTGGTCTTTCCCTCGATACAGCCTACGCCCGCGCGCTAGAAGTGCGTGCGATGCGCATCCAGCGCGGTGAGCATCCAAAAGGGTACAAAGTCGGATTCACCAACCGCACGATCTGGCCACGCTACAACGTGTTTGCGCCCATATGGGGCAGCGTTTGGGACAGCACAGTCACGCTGAGCGAAGGAGAAGGTGAGGTGTCCCTGGCCCACACCTGCCAGCCGCGTCTGGAGCCCGAGGTGGTGTTCGGCATGAAAGCAACACCCGCCGCCAACGCCACACTGGAGGATCTTTTTCGCGCCATCGATTGGATAGCGCCCGGATTCGAGGTGGTGCAGTCGCACCTGCCTGACTGGAAATTCGAGGCAGCCGATACCGTGGCCGATGGTGGGCTGCATGCCCACTTGCTGGTCGGCCGGCACCTGCCCTTGCGCGACCTTGCAGACACCGCCACCACCCTGGACAAACTTCTGGCTTCGGCCCGTGTGAGCCTGGAGAAAAACGGCCAGACGGTCGAAGAGGGTCAGGGCTCCAGCGTGCTGGACAGCCCGTTGCGGGCGCTGCTGCATTTCGCACAGACCTTGCGCGCATGCCCGGGTGCGCCAGACCTCCAGGCGGGTGACGTGATCACCACAGGCACCTGGACCGACGCATGGCCTGTCAGGCCAGGCGAGCAGTGGACAGCCAGATTCAGCGCCTCGCTTGGCGATCTGTCCCTGCGCCTCACGGACTGACGCCAACTGCCGGAACAGGTGAAACCCTCTAAACACATTGCCGGGGCCTTGGTAGATTCATCGAACAGTCATACAACGGAGACAGACGAAATGAGCAAAATTGCGCCCGATCTGCTGGCCTTGCAGCGCCTCTACCACTGGGAGAAAACGGCCCCGACCCGGATCGCCCTCACCCAGCCCATGGGAAACGGCGCCGTGCAGGATTTCACCTGGGCACAAGTGGCGGATCAGGTCAGGCGCATGGCAGCCCACCTGCAGTCGCACGGGTGGGAACAAGGCTCCAAGGTGGC
>JAABRN010000525.1 GCA_011390855.1 Hydrogenophaga sp.
CCCGGCGCATCGGCAGCGCCTGCGCCAAATGGCACGCCCACCGACCTGGAGACCTTGCTGGGGGAAGACCATGCGCCACGCTGGTGGAAGCGCGCCTCGTTCTGGATCGGTTTGGCCGTGGTGCTGGCCATGGCCGGCATCTGGTACGCATGGAACGAACAGAAGAAGGCCAGCGCTGCGCCGGTGTATGTGACCCATGCCGTGAGTCAGGGCAATCTCACGCTGACCGTCTCTGCCAACGGCACGCTGCAACCCACCCGCGCGGTGAATATCGGCAGCGAGCTGTCCGGGACCGTCAAGCGTGTGATGGTGGATGTGAACGACCGCGTGAAAACCGGTCAGGTGCTGGTCGAGCTGGACACCGCCAAGTTCAACGACCAGGTGGCGCGGTCGAGCGCCGCCCTGGCTGCCGCACAAGCGCAACTGGCCCAGTCGGGCGCCACGGTAAAAGAAGCGCAGGCCACCCTGGCTCGCTTCGAAGAAGTGGCCCGCCTCTCGGGCGGCAAGGTGCCGTCGGCCACCGAACTGGACACCGCGCGCGCCGCCGTGGACCGTGCCGTGGCCAACGAAGCCAGCGCCAGGGCCAATGTGGCCTCGGCCCGGGCCACGCTGGCCACAGACGAAACCAATCTGTCCAAGGCCTCCATCCGCTCGCCCATCGACGGCGTGGTGCTCTCCCGCACGGTCGACCCGGGCAATGCGGTGGCGGCCTCCCTGCAGGCGGTGACACTGTTCTCCATTGCCGAAGACCTGGCACAACTCAAGCTGGAGGTGAGTGTGGACGAAGCCGACGTGGGGTCGGTGCAGGTCGGCCAGCGTGCGAACTTCACCGTCAGCGCCTACCCGGCGCGCCGCTACCCGGCCACCACCAACCGCGTCGCCTTTGGTTCGACCAAGATCGACAACGTGGTGACCTACGTGACCACGCTGGACGTGGACAACTCCGATCTCAGCCTTCGCCCCGGCATGACGGCGGCCGCCACCATCGTGGCAGTGGAGCGCAAGGACGTGCTGCTGATCCCCAACACCGCCCTGCGGTTCACGCCCACACAGGCCGGCGCTTCGGAACAGGCAGCGGCCTCGAGCGGAGGCATTCTGTCGAAGCTCATGCCGCGCATGCCGCGAAGCGGCGGGCAGCGCAGGGCGGGTGAAACCCGCGAGAGCGCACAAGGCCAGCGCAACATCTGGGTGCTGCGCGACGGACAAGCGGCGCCAATGACGGTGCAGACCGGCATCACCGACGGCCGCATGACCGAGGTCAGCGGTGAGGGCGTGAGCGAGGGACTGCTCGTCATCACCGACCAGCGCACCAATGGCGCATCGGGCGCATCCGGGACTCCGGGGACAACACGATGAGCGGCCGCTCCACAAGCAGTGTCCCGTTGATCCGCCTGCGCGGCATCACCAAGGTTTATGGCGAAGGCAGCACGGCGTTCCAGGCACTCAAGGGTGTGGACCTGGACATCGAGGCGGGTGACTTCGTGGCCATCATGGGGCCCAGTGGCTCGGGCAAGTCCACCGCCATGAACACCCTGGGCTGCCTGGACACACCCACCACCGGCACCTATGAATTTCAGGGTGTGCCGGTTCAGTCGCTGGGGCGCGACCAGCGGGCGCGCCTGCGCCGGCGCTACCTCGGTTTTGTGTTCCAGGGTTTCAACCTGCTGGCGCGCACATCGGCTCAGGAAAACGTGGAGCTGCCGCTGATCTACCGCGGTGAGCCGGCGGCTTCCCGGCATGCGGCGGCGGCGCGTGCACTGGCATCGGTGGGGCTCACTGGCTGGGAACACCACACGCCAGCGGAGCTCTCGGGCGGGCAACAACAGCGCGTGGCCATTGCAAGGGCCATCGTCACCCAGCCTGCGGTGCTGCTGGCTGACGAGCCCACCGGCAACCTGGACACCCAGCGCAGCCAGGAAATCATGGAACTGCTCTGGAGCCTCAACCACGACCAGGGCATCACCGTGCTCATGGTCACGCACGAACCCGACATGGCGGCCTACGCGCGGCGCATCGTGCGCTTCGTCGATGGGGTGGTGGAAAGCGACACGCGCAACCCGCACCCGGTGGGCATGCACCACAGCGCATTTCAGGCGCAGGGGCACTGACCATGTGGCTCAACACCCTTTTGCTGGCGCTGCGCTCGATCCGGCGCAACCTCATGCGCTCGTTCCTCACGATCCTGGGCATCGTGATCGGTGTGAGCGCGGTCATCACCATGGTCACGCTCGGTAACGGCGCCACCATGGCCATCCAGAGCCAGATCTCCGGCCTGGGCACCAACCTGCTGCAGGTTCGCCCGGGACAGCGCATGGGACCTGGTGGTGGTGGCGGTGCGGCTGCGTTCAAGGAAAGCGATGCCGAAGCCATCGCCTCGCAGATTGGCGGGGTGCTGGCCGTGGCACCAGAGGCGCGCACCGGCGCCACCGTGGTGGCCAACGGCCGAAACTGGACCAGCAGCATCATCGGCAGCACCAACGACTGGCTGACCACCGGAAACTGGAGCCTCGGCCAGGGGCGCGCCTTCACCGATGACGAAATGCGTGCCGGATCGGCTGTCTGCCTGATTGGCGAAACGGTTCGGCGCGAACTCTTCGGCGAGCGCCCTGCCCTGGGCGAGCAACTGCGCGTGCGGCAGATCTCGTGCGAGATCATTGGCGTGCTCGGCTCCAAGGGCCAGGGGGCTTTCGGCAACGACCAGGACGACATGGTGCTGCTGCCATTGAAAACCCTGCAAAGGCGCGTCACCGGCAACCTGCGGGTGAACACACTGCTGGTTTCCATGACCGATGGCAGCGATCCCGCCCGGGTCACCGCCAGCCTGACCCAGTTGCTGCGTGAACTGCGCAAGCTGGCCGCCACCGACGAGAACAACTTCAACGTGCTGGACACCAAGCAACTGGCAGAGACGCTCTCAGGCACCACGCGGGTGCTCACCACCCTGCTGGGCGCGGTGGCTGCGGTGAGCCTGCTGGTGGGCGGCATCGGGATCATGAACATCATGCTGGTGAGCGTGACCGAACGCACCCGCGAGATCGGTCTGCGCCTGGCCATTGGCGCGCTGGAACGCGAGGTGCTGCTGCAGTTCCTGATCGAGGCGGTGGTGCTGGCGGCGCTGGGCGGGCTGGTGGGTATCGTGCTGGCCACCGCCGCCTCGATCGGGTTGTCTGCCGCGATGAACGTACCCTACGTGTTCAACCCTGGGGTCAACCTGCTGTCGTTCGTGTTCTCGGCCGGCATTGGCGTGGTGTTCGGCTATTTCCCGGCGCGGCGCGCGGCCCGGTTGAACCCGATCGACGCATTGCGCCATGAGTAGCCGGAACACCCCCCTGCGCCGCTGAGGCGGCTTCCCCCCTCTGGCACGCCTTTGGCGCTTGGAGGGGGGACGCACCCTGAGGCCCGGCAAAGCCGGTTGCGGGGGCGCTCCGGAGCAGGCACTTCCGTCGGCTTGAGGGCCCTTGTTTCAGCGAAGGAACAAAAGCCCGAACAACCAGGCCATCAGCGCCAGCCACCACAGCACAAGTGCCTTGCCCACCCAGCGCGCCGGCAACCAAACCGACAGCGGCAGGGCCGCCAGCAGCAGGCAGGTCTGACCGATCCAAACCGCGTTGTCACCGAACAAGGTGACGATTCCGTGGCGCCGCGTGGAGCCCGTGTGCACCTCGGTGACGATGGCCAGAACACCGATGACTGCGAAGGTCAGGCCGGTGGCGGTGAAAAGCCACTTGGCGGCGGGCTTCATGCGTCGCGCTGTTGTTCAATACCGCGCCGGTCCTGAGCGGCTGCCCGATGCAACCTGTCCACTCAAGCGACCCGTGGCTTGACCTTGCTGGCTGCCAGCTTGGCCTGGGTGCGCGCCACTTCCACGTCGGCATCGAACACCAGCGCCACACCCATGCGGCGTTTCACAAAACTCTCGGGTTTGCCGAACAGGCGCACTTCGCTGTGTGGCACGCGCAGCGCCTCGTCCACCCCGTCGAACACGATGCCCTGCGCATCCACACCGCCGTAGATCACGGCGCTGGCGCCCGGGCTCTTGAGTGTGGTGTCCACCGGCAAGCCCAGGATGGCCCGTGCATGCAATTCAAACTCGTTCTGCCACTGGGTGACCATGGTCACCATGCCGGTGTCGTGCGGGCGCGGGCTCACTTCGCTGAACCAGACCTGATCGCCTTTCACGAAAAGCTCCACACCGAACAGTCCCTGCCCGCCGAGGTTGTCGGTCACGGCCTTGGCCACGCGACGCGACTCGGCCAGTGCAGCGGGCGTCATATGGTGAGGCTGCCAACTCTCCACGTAGTCGCCATTGACCTGGACATGGCCAATGGGGTCGCAGAAATGGGTCTGCACCTCGCCATGAGCGTCCAGCGCGCGCACCGTCAACTGGGTGATTTCGTAGTCGAAATCGATGAAGCCTTCCACAATCACGCGGCCTGGGCCCACGCGTCCACCGGCCATGGCGTAGTCCCAGGCCTTTTGCACGTCGGCCGGGCCATCGATCTTGCTCTGACCCTTGCCGCTGCTGCTCATCACCGGCTTGACGATGCAGGGGTACCCAATGCCCTCGCCGATCGCGGCCTGGAGTTCCTCCAGCGAGTCACAGAACCGGTGCGGGCTGGTGGGCAAACCCAATGTTTCAGCAGCCAGACGACGGATGCCTTCTCGGTCCATGGTGAGGCGCGCGGCGCGCGCCGTGGGGATCACGCGCACCACGCCCGCCGCTTCCAGCTCTTCCAGCATGGGCGTGGCAATGGCCTCGATTTCGGGCACCACCAGGTGCGGCCGCTCGGCCTCGATCAGTGCCTTGAGCTGCTGAGGATCGCTCATGGTGATGGTTCGCGCATGGTGCGCCACCTGCTGGCCCGGTGCGTTTTCATAACGGTCCACCGCTGTGGTTTCCACCCCCAGGCGCTGGAGGGCAATCAACACCTCCTTGCCGAGCTCACCCGAGCCGAGCAACATGACTTTGGTGGCGTGGGGGCTGAGCGGTGTACCGAGGGTGGTCATGGGCAGGCTCCGGTTCAAACGGTTGCGGTGATGGCAGCAGACGGGGCAGGACTGAGCACGGCTTTGCCCATGGTTTCACCCATGCGCACGCCCTGTTCGGGCATCCATTGCGGATTGAAGCTGATCGTGTCCTTGGGCCAGAGCATCACCACGGTGGAGCCCAGCAGGAAACAGCCCATTTCTTCGCCGCGGGCCTGCATGAACACCTGGTCTTCGTAGTCCCACTCGCGGACGCGATCGGCGCGTGGTGGGTTGACCACGCCGTGCCACACCGTGGCCATGCTGCCCACAATGGTGGCACCCACCAGCACCAGCACAAATGGACGGGTCTCCTGGCTGCCATCGGGGCCAAAGGGGATGTCGTACACGCACACCACGCGCTCGTTTCGGGCGAACAGCCCAGGGATGCCCCGGGCGGTATCGGGGTTGACCGAAAACAGGTCACCCGGCACATAAATCATGCGGCGCAAGCGGCCTGCGCAAGGCATGTGAATGCGGTGGTAGTCACGTGGGCTCAGGTACAGGGTGGCGAACGAACCGTCTTCGAACTGATCGGCCAGCTCCAGGTCGCCGCCCACCAGCGCCCGGGTGCTGTACTGGTGGCCCTTGGCCTGGAAGATCTGGTCGTGCTCGATGGCGCCGTACTGGCTGATGGCGCCATCCACCGGGCACACAAAGTCGGCATGCGACAAGGGCCGGACACCCGGTTTGAGCGCGCGTGTGAAGAACTCGTTGAAGCTGGCGTAACTGCGCACGTCCGGGTTGGCGGCTTCGTCCATGTTGACGCTGTAGCGTTTGATGAACCATCGGATGATGGCGTGGGACACAGCACCAGCGCGCGCCCCGGCCACCCAGCCCCCGAACACGGTCAGGGCCCGCTTGGGCCAAAGGTATTGCAAACGAACAGAAAGGGGAGTTGCCACGGGGAAATCAGGTGAGAGACAGACGGGTGAGGAACGGTGAAAACCGCCGCAAAGCCAGACCGATATTGTAGGTTCCGGCCCCTGGACCACCCCGAAGCCGTCGCAAAGAGCCCTGCAGTTCAATGCGCGCCCTGCGCGCAGGCACAATGTCGCGCCTATGAGTACCCCTCTGTTTGAAGCCCGCGATCTGGTCAAACGCTATGGCGACACCACCGTGGTGGACAACCTGTCCTTTTCCATTGAGCCGGGCGAGTGCCTGGGTGTGATCGGCCCCAACGGCGCTGGCAAGACCACCACCATCCGCATGTGCCTGGGCCTCACCGCGCCCGATGCCGGGCGCATCGACGCCTTCGGCAAATCCATGCCGGCCGATGCGTTGGCCATCAAGGCCTTGCTTGGCGTGGTCAGCCAGATGGACACGCTGGACCCGGATTTTTCATGCGCTGAGAACCTGCTGGTGTACGGCCGCTATTTCGGGATCGACAGTGCCACCATCCGGCAGCGCATTCCAAAGCTGCTTGAATTTGCAGCACTCACCCACAAGGCGGACGCCACGCCGGGCGAACTCTCGGGCGGCATGAAGCGGCGCCTGTCGTTGGCGCGTGCGCTGGTGAACGACCCCAGGCTGCTGATGCTCGACGAGCCCACCACCGGTCTGGATCCACAGGCCCGCCACCTGATGTGGGAGCGCCTGCAATTGCTGCTGCAACAGGGCAAGAGCATCTTGCTGACCACCCACTTCATGGACGAAGCCGAGCGTCTGTGTTCGCGCCTGCTGGTGCTGGACCACGGCCGCAAGATCGCCGAAGGGCGCCCACGCGAACTCATTGCCCAGCACCTGGAGCCCGATGTGGTCGAGGTCTACGGCCAGGGTGCCGTGCCCCTGGCGAAGGCAGACGAACATGCCGCCCTGCGGGCGCTGGCCGCCCGCGTGGAAGTCAGCGGTGAAACCGTGTTCTTCTACACCTCACAGGCGATGCCGCTGCTGGCAGCGCTCAGCGAACATCACCAGTTGCGCACCCTGCACCGCCCGGCGAATCTGGAAGATCTGTTTTTGAAACTCACCGGTCGGCAAATCCGCGAGGATGGTTGACCCAACCCCGCGCCGACGCTTCGGGTGGCAGCGCCAGGGCTGGCAACGCCGGACGCTGGATGCTGCCGGAATACAGCCCCTCACGCGATGCGATTCGCACCCGGAAATATAGGCACAACATGAACACCCAGACCCTTCACCAGAGTCCCTCTCACTGGTCGCCACCGAAGATGTCCATGCGCTGGTGGCCCGTGTTCCTGCGCAACCTGCTGGTATGGAAGAAGCTGGCCATTCCGAGTCTGGTGGGCAACATCGCAGAGCCCCTGATGTGGCTGGTGGCGTTTGGCTATGGCATGGGCGCCTTGATCGGGCAGGTCAATGTGAGCACACCCCAAGGCATGGTGGCGGTGCCCTATCTGCTGTTCCTGGCCAGCGGCAGCATCTGCATGAGTGCGATGAATGCCGCCAGCTTTGAGGCGCTGTATTCGGCTTTCTCGCGCATGCATGTGCAAAAGACCTGGGACGGCATCATGAACGCACCCGTGAGCCTGGACGACGTGGTGATGGCCGAAATGCTGTGGGCTGGCTTCAAGGCCCTTTTCTCGGTCACCGCCATCATGGTGGTGATGCTCGCGCTGGGCATCAGCC
>JAABRN010000538.1 GCA_011390855.1 Hydrogenophaga sp.
GGCTACGACCAGGTTGGCGGACTGGTCATTCACCGGCCCCACCAGAAAGATCACGCGCTCCTTGAGCAGACGGGAATAGATGTCGTAGGCCCGCTCACCGCGGCCCGACTGCTCGATGACCATGGGCACCATGCCCAGGTTCTGAATTTCCATTGCGCTCATGCGTTTCTCCATGTATTGATGCACCGCGATTTCCATACTGTAACCAACCCGCCGACGCCTTGCCGACACAGCACCCATGGCCGTATAGGGCATATGGCGCATTGATGGGCAAACGCAAGCGTGAAGACGCAAAAAAGGGCGGACAAGTCCGCCCTTTCCGGTATCGAAACGTTTTCAAGAGTCAGGACTGACCCATCAGCTCATCGAAGCTGATGGCCTTGTCGTTGACCTTGGCTTTGGTCAACACGAACTCGGTGACGTTGTTTTCGATCACGATGCCTTCGACTTCTGCCATGCGACGGTTGTCGCCGGTGTACCAGCGCACCACATCGGCGGGTTTTTCGTAGGAAGCAGCGAGCTCTTCAATATGGGCCTTGATCTGCTCGGGCTTGGCGTGCAATTCGTTGG
This sequence comes from Hydrogenophaga sp., assembly GCA_011390855.1. Taxonomy (GTDB): domain Bacteria; phylum Pseudomonadota; class Gammaproteobacteria; order Burkholderiales; family Burkholderiaceae_C; genus Hydrogenophaga. Next base: position 571 of record JAABRN010000538.1, read on the forward strand.
CGCGAACCAGCTCGGCCACAACCAGGCCCAGCTTCACCCGGCGTTCCGCCTGCGGACGGAACAGCTCTTCGGGAATGGGGGCTTTTTCGGCATCCTTCACACCACGCTGCTTGAGATCGGCGCGAGCGCCTTCAATCAACCGGTCGAGTTCGGCCTGGACCACCGATTTCGGCAGATCCAGTTCGGCCTTGGCTGCCAACGCGTCCATGGCGGCTTGCTTGTTGCGTGCCTGCAAGCGGAATTTGACCTCACGCTCCAGGTTCTTTCGGATGTCTGCACGAAGGCCTTCTACCGTACCCTCGGCAATGCCCAGTGATTTGGCCAGGGCTTCATCCACCTCGGGAAGATGCGCGGCTTCAAGCTTGTTCACGGTCACCAGGAAATCGGCTGTCTTGCCGGCCACGTCTTTGCCGTGGTAATCCTCAGGGAAGGCCAGAGGGAATGTCTTGGACTCACCCGACTTCATGCCGCGGACGGCGTCTTCAAACTCCTTGAGCATCTGGCCATCGCCCACGATGAACTGGAAGCCCTCGGCCTTGCCGCCTTCGAACGGCTCCCCGTCAATCTTGCCAGCGAAGTCAATGGTGGCGCGATCACCATCTTGTGCCGCCTGGTCTTGAGCGCGTTGCGCAAACGTGCGACGCTGCTTGCGAAGGATGTCAAGCGTGCGGTCAATGGCCGCATCGGTGACTTCAGCCGAGACGCGTTCGACGTCAGCGGTGGACAGGTCTTCGATCTTGACTTCGGGGTACACCTCGAACACGGCGTCAAAGGCCAGCTGACCCTCTGGCGATTCTTCCTTTTCCGTGATCTTGGGCTGGCCCGCCACGCGCAGCTTGGCTTCGTTGGCGGCCACCGCAAAAGCCTCGCCCACTTTGTCGTTCATCACTTCGTAGTGAACCGAATAACCGTAACGCTGAGCGACGACGTTCATGGGCACTTTGCCTGGACGGAACCCGTCCATTTTGACGTCGCGCGCGATGCGCTTGAGGCGGCTGGACACCTCGTTCTGGATCACATCGGCCGGCAGCGTCAGCGTGATCTTGCGCTCGAGCTTCTCAAGGGTTTCTACAGTCACGGTCATCGCAATCTCCAAATGGGTGGCGGTCGACCAGCCTGCCTGGCCGACCCGGGATCTTTTGTCTGTGAGGTGGTGCGCGGGGGGGGACTCGAACCCCCACACCATTGCTGGCGTCAGGACCTAAACCTGGTGCGTCTACCAATTTCGCCACCCGCGCGCCTACATTGCAGCACCTGCCACAGCCTGCTGAGATAGTCTCTATCGCAGCGCTGGGCTTCCGGTCATCCGCTTCACGGCAACCCAAGATTGTAGCCGCACGGCACTCTTCAACCGCCGGATCAAGCGCCTAACTGCCTGCGAAGTGCCAGGACTGCGCTGCCTGGCGTGGTGAGCACAGGGATCCCCAGCGCCTTTTCCACTGTCCCGCTGGCCCTTGCCATGCTGAACTGAGCGAGCGCAATCACGTTTGCCCCCTGTTCTTTGAGCTGCCGGGCGGCGTCCAACACCAGCGCATCATGCCGCGCGCCATCGCCCTGATTCAACGCATCCATTGCCCCTTCAGCCAACCGGGTGACAAGGTCGGTGCCTGAAGGGAATTCAGCCGGCATGGACGCCAGCGTGGGCCCAAATGAGGCGATGAGGCCGATCCGCCCGCCCAGCGCGACGGCATCCGCCACCATGGCTTCGTTGGGCTTGAGCACTGGCATGTGTGGACGACGCGCCGCAGCAGCTTCAATGCAGGGACCGAACGCCGAACAGGTGAACAGGATGGCGTCGGCGCCGGTGCCTTCCGCGTAGGCACTCAGCGACTCAAAACGCCGATGCATTGTCGCGTCCAGGCCTTCCAGTCCTTGTCCGGCATTTCGTGCCAGGTCCGCGGAAAGGCTGTCGTCCAGCAGGTTCATGCGAACCGCTTCGGGCCAGGCGCTCGCCATTTCCTGGTTGATCGGCGCCACCGAATGTGCCAGCGCGTGGATGAGAGCAATTCGCCTCACGCCGCCTTCCCTTGTGGCTCGGCTATTTTTTTGGCGGGTCGGCGCAAGCGCTGCAAGCCCATCACGATCACCAGCAAAAGTAGAGCGGGCAAGAACATCCACTCTTTGGCTGGTCGGTCGGCCGGCATTTCGGCCGACACGATCCGGAAGCCCTGCTCCATGCCCAGCTTTTCAGCCGGACTGCCGAACCTCACACCAGAAATCAGAAGCTCTTCGCCCTGCGCAATCACGCTCACCCCGGCATTGGACAGTCTCTCTCGCGCTGGCGCTGGCTCACCCAAAGGCAGCAACACGCCTTTTCGCACATCGTCGCCGTTCAGGTTGGTTCCCTCGATCCACAGGCGCTTGCCGGTGTTCGGCGGTGCTTCTTCAATCAGCTGGTTCATGCTGGCCGCCGGCACCATGTCGAAGGGCGGGTAGACCATGTCCCACCAGAAACCTGGCCTGAACAGCGTGAAGGTGACCAGCAAGAGCGCCAGGCTTTCATACCACCTCGAGCGCACGACGAAATAGCCCTGGGTCGCGGCCGCAAAAACCAGCATCGCCACGATCGCACTGACCACCGTGAGTATCAGATGGAATGGCCCGGTGAGCCCGATGAAGAGCAACTGGGTGTTGAAAATGAACAGGAAAGGCAGGATGGCGGTGCGCATGCTGTAGAGGAAAGCAGTGACCCCGGTCTTGATCGGGTCGGACCGCGCAATGGCGGCAGCTGCGAAGGATGCGAGGCCTACTGGTGGCGTGACGTCGGCCATGAGGCCGAAATAGAACACAAAGAGGTGAACCGCAATCAGCGGCACGATCAGCCCGTTTTGCGCACCCAGTTCCACCACCACGGGAGCCATCAGCGTCGAGACCACGATGTAGTTGGCGGTTGTGGGCAAGCCCATGCCCAGGATCAGACTGATCACTGCCACCAGGAACAGCATGAGCATGAGATTGCCGCCGGAAAGCAGCTCCACCAGCTCTGTCATGACCAGCCCGACACCAGTGAGAGACACAGTGCCTACGATGATGCCCGCAGCCGCAGTGGCCACGCCGATGCCGATCATGTTGCGTGCGCCAGTCGCCAGCCCGTCAACCAGGTCTGCAAAACCGAGCTTCGCAGCGGCGCCAATCGACCCCTGTTGACGGAACACCGCGATGATGGGCTTCTGAGTGACCATCACGAAAATCATGAACATGGTGGCCCAGAATGCCGAGAGACCAGGCGACATCTGCTCCACCATGAGGCACCAGATCAGGACCACCACGGCCAGAAGGTAGTGCAGCCCGGACTTCACGGTCGGGCCTGTTTCCGGTAGTTCGAAAACCGGCGCATTGGGATCGTCCAGTTCCAGTACGGGCTGCTTCGCCCCGAACCAGAGCAGCCCCACATAGGTCGCCAGGAGGCCGACACCCACGATCCAGATCGCTGCGTCACCCATGAAGTCCTTGATCCAGCCAATACCCCAGTACACCGCGCCTGCGAGCACGATAAAACCGCTGACGGTCAGGCCAAATGACAGCAATCTGGAACTGGTCGTGCTCGTGCCGCGCCGCGGCAAACCGACCATGTCGGCTTTCAGAGCCTCCAGGTGCACGATGTAAAACAGCGCCATGTAGGAAATGACCGCCGGCAGAAAGGCGTGCTTCATCACCTCGATGTAGGGAATACCGACGTATTCCACCATCAGGAACGCTGCAGCCCCCATCACGGGCGGCATGATCTGCCCGTTGACAGAGCTGGACACCTCCACTGCGCCCGCCTGATCGCCGCGATACCCCACGCGCTTCATCAGCGGGATGGTGAAGGTGCCCGTGGTCACGACGTTGGCAATCGAGGAACCCGAAATGATGCCCGTGGCCGCCGAAGACAGCACGGCCGCTTTGGCCGGTCCCCCGCGCATGTGCCCAAGCAAGGCAAAGGCAGACTTGATGAAGTAGTTCCCTGCACCTGCCTTGTCTAGCAGCGAGCCAAACAGCACGAACAGAAAAATGAACCCACTGGACACACCCAGAGCCACACCGAACACACCCTCGGTCGTGAGCCACTGGTGGCTCATGGCGCGGTTCAGCGAAAATCCCCTGTGGGCAATCATGTCGGGCATGTAGGGCCCGCCGAAGGTGTAGATCAGAAACACCACGGCCACAATCACCATGGGCAGGCCAAGTACCCGCCGCGTGGCTTCAAGCAACAGCACCACCCCGACGGCTGCGGTGTACACGTCCATTGGCGTGGGTTGACCGGGTCGGGTAGCGAGCTGGTCATAAAACAGGAAAAGATAGGAGGCACAAAACGCACCTCCGATAGCCAGCACCCAGTCTGTGATCGGCACATACGCCCTGGGCGAGCGCTTGAACGCCGGGTATGCCATGTAGGCCAGAAACACCGCGAACGAAAGGTGGATGGCACGGGTTTCCGTGTCATTGAATACGAGAATGCCAAGGGTGAACGGCAGTGGCGACGCAATCCACAGCTGAAACAGTGACCAGGCGATGGCCACATACAGCAGCATGCGACTCATCAATGGCCCAGGCGAACGGCCACCCGTGTCGCTGTCGGCCACGAGTTGATTGACATCCACTTCAGGTGCGGTTTGGGTTTTCATGCAGTCCTCTTTTTGTGAAGGTGGGGATGCAAACAAAAAAGCCCTGACGAGTCAGAGCTTTCTTGTGGCTGCGGCCCCTGTAGACCTCAGCTCAGGCGGGAAATTACATCCAGCCCTTTTCCTTGTAGTACTTCAGGGCACCAGGATGCAGGGGAGCTGACAAGCCGTCCTTGATCATGTTCTTGGGGTCCAGTCCACCGAAGGCAGGGTGCAACTTCTTGAATTCATCAAAGTTTTCGAACACGGCCTTGACCAGTTCGTACACCGCAGCGTCAGCCACTTTGGCCGAGGTCACGAACGAAGCCAGCACGCCGTAAGTGGGGGTGGGGTTCGGATGACCGGCGTACAGACCACCAGGAATGTTGACCGCTGCGTAGTAGGCGTTGTCCTTCACGAGCTTGTCGACCGCTGGCCCGGTGAGGGGAACCAGCTTGGCACCGCAGGTGGTGATGGGATCCTGGATGTTGGCGCTGGGATGGCCCACACCGTAGAAGAAGCCATCGATCTTGTTGTCGCAAAGGGCTGCGCCATGTTCGTCTGCCTTGAGTTCGGCGGCAAGACCAAAATCGGAGACTTTCATGCCGGCAGTGGCCAGGTACTCATCCATGGCTGCACGGGTGCCCGAGCCAGGGTTGCCAATATTGAAGCGCTTGCCCTTGAGGTCATCGAACTTCGTGATGTTGGCTTCTTTGCGCGCAAGCACGGTGAAGGGCTCGGGGTGAATGGAGAACACCGCACGCAGGTCGGTGTGCTTGCCGTCCTTCTCGAACTGGCGGGCGCCGTTCACGGCGTTGAACTGCACGTCAGACTGGGAAACACCGAAGTCCAGTTCACCGGCCTTGATGGTATTGATGTTCACCACGGAACCACCGGTGGACTCCACCGAGCAGCGGAAGCCGTGTTTGGCACGGTCCTTGTTCACCAGGCGGCAGATGGCACCACCTGCAGCGTAGTACACGCCAGTGACGCCGCCGGTGCCGATCGTCATGAACTTTTGCTGGGCCTGGACGCTACTGACCGGCGCGAGCATGGCTGTGGCTGCTGCAATGGCGGTGATGCATGCGGACAATTTTTTCATTGAGGTCTCCTGCAGGGTCGCTGCGTTGCTGGGAAAAAGAATCGACAGATCGTGTCTAGGGCTTTTGATGTTAATTCAAACGTTTGCCTCCATGCCCTTTCGCGGCATAAGTAATAACCCGTCATGCAATGAGCGCGTCTGTCAAAGAAAACGCTGGACAAATCTGTCCTGGTGCGCATCCGTGGAGACAGGCACAGCCTCACCTTAATGTGCCGACTGAATCGCAGCATCGATGGACCGGTGCAACCTCTCCACAATCTGCGCCAGTTCAGCCTCACTGGCCACAAAGGGTGGGGCCAGCAGGACGTGGTCACCGCATCGGCCATCCACGGTTCCTCCCATGGGATAAACCATCAGCCCTTCGGCCATGGCCGCCTTCTTGATGCGCGCATGCAGTTTCAACGCGGGATCAAACCACTGCTTGCTGTCACGGTCCGCCACGAACTCCATACCCCAGAACAGACCCCGGCCACGAATGTCACCCACATGCGGATGGTTGGCAAAGGCTTCTTGCAGCAGGGAGTGCAACACAGCACCTCGTGCTTTCACCTGCGCGAGTAGCCCGTCCCGCTGTATCACCTGCTGCACAGCCAACGCCGCTGCGCAGGCAACTGCGTGCCCCAGATAGGTGTGCCCATGCTGGAACAGACCACTGCCTTGGCGGAAGGTGTCGACCAACCGCGCCTGTGCGAGCACGGCTCCGATGGGCTGGTAGCCCCCGCCTAATCCTTTTGCGATGGTGATCAGGTCAGGCACCACACCATCCTGCTCGCAGGCGTGCAAGGTGCCGGTGCGCCCCATGCCACACATGACCTCGTCAAGAATGAGCAAGATGCCGTGTTGGTCACACAGTTCACGCACGCCGCGAAAGTACCCTGGCACCGGAGGCAAGACGCCTGCCGTGGCACCCCCCACGGTCTCGGCAACAAACGCGATCACGTTTTCACCACCCAGTTGCTCGATGACGGATGACAGCTCGGCCACCAGTCGCTGACCGTATTGCTCAGCGCTCTCATCGTCACGGCGGTCTCGGTATTCGTAGCATGGCGCTGTGTGAGCCACGTTGATCAACAGCGGCTTGAATTGCTCCCGGCGCCAGGCATTGCCGCCGACGGCGAGTGCGCCCAGCGTGTTGCCATGGTAGCTCTGGCGTCGTGCGATGAAATGGCGCCGCTGCGGCTGACCGATCTCGACAAAATACTGTCTCGCCATCTTGAGCGCGGCCTCGACTGCTTCGGAACCACCGCTGACGAAATAGGCGTGGCTCATGCCGTCAGGCGCACTCTCGATCAGCAGGTTGGCGAGTTCTTCCGCCACTTCGGTGGTGAAAAAGCTGGTGTGGGCGTAGGCCAGTTTGTCGATCTGCGCGTGCATGGCAGCGATCACATCGGGGTGTGCATGCCCCAGACATGAAACGGCGGCGCCGCCAGAGGCATCGAGATACAGCTTGCCAGCGCTGTCGGTGATTGAAATGCCTTGACCGCTCACGGCCACAGGCAGGTCGTGATGTAACTGGCGATGAAAGACACGGGTGGGCTTTGAAGCAGACATCAATGGCAAACGGCGTAGAGCCTCTGTGGTGATCAAAGCGCCAGTGTAGGCACCTCGCTGAGATCGTGAAAATGCCTTTATGGACCGATGCCATGCCTTTTGCTTATGGAACTGGTTCGCTGCAGGGCATGACTTCCCGGCATGGGTGCACATGCAGTCGGCATTTTTCAGCATGGCACAAAAGGCCTAGAGTGCCATCACATGACAAACATATCGCCTTCTTCCCAGCACGTCTGCATTCTTGGAGCAGGCATCGTGGGTCTTGCCACTGCCTGGCGACTCCAGCGCGATGGACACAACGTCACAGTGATCGACAGCGCTCACAGTGGCGCAGGTGCCAGCGCAGCCAATGGCGCGCAACTGAGCTATTCCTACGTGCAGCCCTTGGCCGATCCGTCCATCTGGCGGCAGTTGCCAAAGTTGCTGCTGGCCAACGACTCGCCACTCAAACTGCGGCTTCAGATGGACCCCCATCAATGGGCCTGGGGGTTGAGCTTTCTGGCCGCCTGCCGCACACGTGTGTCGCGCGACACCACCTCCCAGTTGTTGAAACTTGCCGCCGAGAGCCGGTCGGCGTTTGATGCGCTGCGCCTGGAGACGCCTCTGGACGATGACCATTCGACCACTGGCAAGCTGGTGCTCTACCCAGACGAAGCCAGTTTTGCTTCGGCACGGCAACAGATGGCGCTGCAGCGCATGCTGGGCAGCGAGCAGTACGCGCTGACCCCTGCAGAGTGCGTGGCGATTGAGCCCGCACTCGCGCACCACGCTTCGCGCTTTCATGGTGCCGTGTACACACCCAGCGAAGCCGCAGCCGATTGCTTCAAAGTCTGCCAGTCACTGGAACGGCTGCTCAGGGGGCGCGGCGTGCGCTTCATGCTTGACACCACTGTTCAAAACCTGGTGCGAAAAGGTGAGCGGGTGGTTGAGGTGCAGACGTCGGCGGGCCCGGTGCATGCCGACGCGTTTGTGGTAGCCATGGGCACGGGCTCAAGGCGCCTGGCCGCCTCGCTGGGGCTGCGTGTGCCGGTGTATCCCCTCAAGGGCTACAGCATCACGCTGGACATCCCTGAAGGTGAAGATGGGATGGCGAGGGTACCGAGCGTGAACGTGACGGATGCCGGGAAAAAAATAGTGTTTGCCCGGATCGGGCAGCGCCTGCGGGTGGCGGGCATGGCTGAACTGGTGGGCGAGGACCGTCGCATTTCAAAGACGCGCATCGCAGCGCTGGTCTCGGCCACGCACGAGGTATTTCCGCATGCGGGTCCTTTTCAGAACGTGAATCCGTGGGCTGGTCTGCGGCCAGCCACACCCAAAGGGTTACCTGTACAGGGTCGCCTGCCGGGCGGGCCTACCAACCTGTTGTTCAATACCGGGCATGGTGCACTTGGCTTCACACTGGCGTTCGGCAGCGCCGAGCACATCGCCGCTGGGTTGCGGCCTGAGCTCAGGCCATTTGCTGCAGGGCTTGCTGCATGCAGCGCGTGAAAGCGCGTGTGGTGATGGAGTTGGAACGCGCCATGGGCCGCAGCATGTGAACAGAGGTGGCGATGGCTGGTTCCAGCGCCAGCACGTCGACTTTGCTGCGATCGGCCGATGCAGCGGTGCAACCTTCGACCATGGCCACCCCCACACCGTGGTGCGCCAGCGCCAGCGCCACATGGTATGTCTGCACGGTGATGACTTCATTCAGACCAGCACCGCTGTCACGTACCTTGTGCGCCAACAAGGTCCCCAGCGGATCTTGCCCATCCAGAGCGATCACGGGCAACTTGCTGAGCTGGACCATGGTGATGACACCGGACTTCACCTGCCGGGCGCCGACAAGACCTTTGGGCGCCACACACATCACACGCCGCTCGGCCAGCCGTTCCTGTGCCAGCGCGGGGTGAGAGACCGCACTGAACACATATCCCACATCGGCCTCCTGCAGCACCAGCGAAGAGACGATCTGCGGCGAATGCAACGCCTGGTGGTTGACCACCACGTGGGGATGCTTTTCCCTGAACAGGTGCATGGCACGTGGAAACACCTCATAGCTCAGAGCAAGCACCGTCAACACCCGCAAGGCGCCCTGCCCTCGCCCGGCCTTCAGGTTGACCGACAGGCGCTGCACTTCATCGAGCTGGGCAAACAGCCGCTCGATGTGCGGATACAGCGTCTGCGCCTCCACCGTGGGCTTGAGCCGCCCGCCAATCCGCTGAAACAGCGGAAAGCCCAGTTGCACCTCCGCATGCTGCAAGGTGCGGCTCACCGCTGGCTGGGTGACATTGATCATGCGCGCGGCCGCACTCACACTGCCGGTGAGCATGACCGCGTTGAAAACTTCGATGTGACGCAGGCGCATGGGGATGATTGTGTACCAGTGCCCGCATGACGCACCCCGCCAAACTGGTCCGGAGCGAAATGTCTCAGTCCAGAGGTACCGTCGGGCCGGCTTTGCCGGACGACTGGTATCGCCCCCTCGAGGGGGTCGCGCGAAGCGCGGCGGGGGTGCTACCTTTTCACTCTGAACCAGGCCGCATACATTGCCGGCAATGCCAGCAACGTCAGTACCGTGGCCACCACCAGACCGCCCATGATCGCCACCGCCATGGGGCCCCAGAACACGCTGCGCGAGAGCGGAATCATGGCCAGCACCGCAGCGGCGGCGGTCAGTACGATGGGTCGCATGCGCCGCACCGTGGCGCCTACCACTGCCTCCCAGTCCGGCACGCCACGCGCGCGGTCCTGCTCGATCTGGTCGATCAGGATCACCGAGTTGCGCTGGATCATGCCCATCAACGCGATCACGCCCAGCAGCGCGACGAATCCAAATGGCCGGTCCAGCAGGAGCAGCGCACCGGCAACGCCAGCCAGGCCCAGCGGACCGGTCAGGAACACCAGCAGCGAACGGCTGAAGCTTTGCAGCTGCAGCATCAGCAGCGTGAACACGATGAACAGCATCAACGGAATGCCCGCAGCAATCGACGATGAGCCTTTGCTGCTCTCTTCGACCGCGCCAGCGACTTCCACCCGGTAGCCTGCAAGCCCGCGCTGTGTCCAGTCGGCCTCGATGGCACGCAGTGCTGGCAACAATTCGGCTGTCACCGTGGCACCCTGAAGCCCTTCCACCACATCGCCCTGCACCGTGATGGCGTAGTCCCGGTTTTCGCGCCACATCACGCCAGGCTCCCAGTCGAATACCGGACGAGCGATTTGCAGCAGCGGAATGGCTCGGCCGCTCGCGGTGGGCAGGTTGGCCTGAGCCAGATCGGTGATGGCGTCCCGCTCGTCCAGTGGCTGGCGCAGCACGATGTCGATCAGCTTGTCGCCGTCGCGGTACTGGCCCACGGTGGTGCCGCTGAGCAAGGTGCGTGCGGCTTGTGCAATGGACTGGCTTGACACACCGAGCGCACGCGCCTTGGCCTGATCCACTTCCAGACGCAGCATCTTGACCGACTCGTTCCAGTTGTCGTTCACGCCGCGCGTATTCGGGCTTTGCCGCATGGATTCCTTGATTTCATCAGCCAGTGTGCGCAACACGGCCGGATCGGTTCCCACCACGCGGAACTGAACAGGGTAAGGCACCGGCGGTCCATTTGGCAGCAGCTTCACACGCCCGCGCGCCTCGGGAAAATCGGTGGCCAGAATCGCTGGCAGCGCCTGCCGCAAGGTCTCGCGTGTCTTCAGATCTTTCGGGATCACGATCATCTGCGACACGTTGCTCTGGGGAAAGGTCTGGTCCAGTGGCAGGTAGAACCGTGGCACGCCCGAACCCACCCAGGTGCTCACGCTGCTCACGCCGGGTTCGGCAGCAACGCGCGCCTCGACGCGGCGGGTCACCTCGTCGTTGGCGGCGATACTGGTACCTTCGGGGAACCACAAGTCCACCAGAATTTCGGGGCGGTTGGAATCTGGGAAAAACTGCTGCTGCACCTGGCCCATGCCAACAATGCCCAGCACGAACGTGAGAATGGTGGCACCGATGGTGATCCAGCGGTGCTGCACGCACCAGTCCACCGTCGCCCGGAAGCGATCGTAGAACGGCCCGTCAAACACCTCTTGGATTTCGCCCACGTGCGGCTTGACCTTGAGCAGCTTCATGCCCAGATACGGCACAAATATCACCGCCACGATCCACGACAGCACCAGCGCGATCACAGTCACTGCAAAGATGGCAAAGGTGTATTCACCCACGGTGGAGTTCGCCATACCGATGGGAAGGAAGCCGGCGGCGGTGATCAGCGTACCGGTCAGCATGGGCATGGCGGTCGCTTCCCACGTGAAAGTGGCCGCGCGCATCATGGTGTAACCCTCTTCCAGCTTGCGCACCATCATCTCGACCGCAATGATGGCGTCATCCACGAGCAGGCCCAGGGCGATGATGAGCGAACCCAGCGAGATCTTGTGCAGCCCGATCCCCCAGTAGTTCATGGCCAGAAAGGTGATTGCCAGCACCAGCGGAATGGTGATGAAGACGACCAGGCCCGGTCTCATGTCCAGCACGTAGCGGCGCAGGCCGCGTCCACCCTCGCGCTTGTGCAGGCCCAGTGCGAGGAAACTCACCGCCAGCACGATCACCACGGCTTCGATCAGTACCTTCACGAATTCGTTGACCGAAGCGGTCACGGCGCTGGGTTGGTCCTGCACCTGCACCAGACTCATGCCCGCCGGCAACTGGTTCTCGATATCGACGAGAGCCACCTTCAATGCCTTGCCCAGCGCGATGATGTCGCCGCCCTTGGCCATGGAAATGCCGAGTGCGATGCTGTCCTTGCCGTTGTGCCGCACCATGACCTGTGCAGGGTCGACGTAGCCCAGACCAATCTCGGCGATATCGCCCAGTCGGATTTGTGTGCCGTTGGGCGCACGAATGGGCATGGCGCGCAACTGCTCCACCGAATTGAAGGCGCCGCCCACGCGCACCTGCACCACATCCTGGGGGGTCTGGATGGTGCCCGCAGACTCCACCGCGTTCTGCTGCCCAAGCGAGGCCAGCACCTGGTTCACGTCCAGGCCCAGCGTGGCCAGGCGCTTCTGCGAGATCTCCACGTAAAGCTTTTCGTCCTGCGCGCCGAAAAGCGCCACCTTGCTGACGTCCTGCACCCGCAGCAACTGCTGGCGCACGTTGTCGGCCACCAGCTTCTTGTCAGCTGGCGAGAATCCATCGCCCTGCAGCGCGTAGATCACGCCATACACATCGCCAAATTCGTCGTTGAAGAACGGCCCCACCACGCCTCGGGGCAGGGTGCCACGCATGTCGCCGATCTTCTTTCTCGCCGTATACCAGGTCTGTTGCACCTCGGCGGCCGGGGCGTTGTCCTTGAGCTGGAAGATGATGAGCGTTTCGCCAGGCTTGGAGTAGCTGCGAATCTTGTCCGCGTAGGGGACTTCCTGCAGCGTTTTCTCCAGCCGGTCTGCCACTTGCTCGGCAACCTGTTGCGCGGTCGCACCGGGCCACTGGGCACTCACCACCATGGCGCGGAAAGTGAAGGGCGGGTCTTCGTCCTGACCCAGCTGAAAGTACGCGGCCACCCCCAGCAACATCAGCACGATCATCAGATAGCGCGTGAGTGCCTGGTGATCCAGTGCCCATTGGGAAAGATTGAATCGCGACACCCAGGAAGTGGTCGCGTTGGATGCGTTGGATGCGCTCATGCCAGACCTCACTGAGTCGCCGCAGCAGCGAAGCGGGTGACTTTCTGTCCCGGTGAGAGCACGTGCACGCCCGCAGCAACCACTTCGTCACCCGGCTGCAGACCTGCTCCGATGGCGACCTCGTTGCCGTCGGCTGTGAGCACCTGCACGGTGCGCGTGTTGACGGTGGAACTGGCCGGATCAAACACCCAGACCGCTGTGCCCTCTCCCTCTTTCAACAAAGCGGAGGTAGGCACCTTGACCACTGTTGCTGCAGGCGTGTTTTTGCCAGCAAACCGCACATAGGCAGTGGCGCCCAGCGGCACGTCCATTTCAGCAGGCAGTGCCAGTTTCACCTGGAACGTGCGCGTGGCTGGGTCTGCGCTGGCGGCCACTTCGCGCACCACGGCAGTCACACCGTCTGGTGAACCGCTGTTGTTGGCATCTGCCCAGAACCGTACATTGGCTTCAAACCCATTGCGGATCAGGCCGACGCGGTCCTCAGGCACGGCGATCACCACGTCACGTGGGCCGTCCTGGGCGAGGCGCACCACAGGCGTTCCAGCCGCCACCACCTGACCTACCTCGGCCTCCACGCCAAGCACAACGCCTGCCGACTCGGCCTGGAGTCGCGCGTATGCGGCCTGATTTCCCTGCACCGCTCCCTGTGCCCGCGCCTGTTGCAAGGTGGCATCTGCTGCTCTCAGCGTGGCTTCGCGACGCTCGATTTCAGCGCCGCTGACAAAGCCCTGCTTTTGCAGATCGGCAAACCGCTTCAAATCAGCAGCTGCCAGATCCCGCTGTATGAGCGCGGCAGACACCTGTGCCTGCGCAGCCTGGCTGCCCAGGGCGAGGTCCCGTGCATCGAGCCGTGCCAGCAATTGGCCTGCCTGCACCCGTTGCC
>JAABRN010000527.1 GCA_011390855.1 Hydrogenophaga sp.
CGCATCAGGCTTTGCTGACCGTCCAGCAGGTACACCGGACGCGCCGCCGCCAGTTCGATCTGCTGGGTCTGGTAATAGTTGTCCTGCAGCACCAGCAGGCCGACTTCGTCGGTCATGCTCGCCAGAAGCTCGTTGCGGCTGTCTTGCGTCAAGCCGCCGGCCTCTTGTACCGCACCCAACAGAATCTTGATATTCACCTCGTGGTCGGAGCAATCCACGCCGGCCGAGTTGTCGATGGCGTCGGTATAAATCAGGCCTCCGGCCTGCGCAAATTCGATGCGTCCGTTCTGCGTACAACCCAGGTTGCCGCCTTCGCCGAACACCTTGCAGCGCAGCTCGTTGCCATTCACACGGAATGCGTCCCCAGCCTTGTCGCCCACCTGGGCATGGCTTTCAAAACTGGCCTTCACATAGGTGCCGATGCCTCCGTTGTAGACCAGATCCACCGGCGCCTTGAGCACGGCGTTGAGCAGATCGTTTGGTGCCAACTCGGTGGCTTCGGTGCCCAGGACGGCCCGCGCCTGCGGGCTCAGGCGAATCGACTTGGCACTTCGGGCGAACACGCCACCGCCTTCGCTGATGAGCGATTTGTCGTAGTCGTCCCAGGTGGAACGCGGGAGCTTGAACAACCGCTCACGCTCGGCATAGCTGATGCCCACATCCGGGGTGGGATCGATGAACACATGGCGATGGTCGAACGCCAGCACCAGCTTGATCTGGGTCGACAGCAACATGCCGTTGCCGAACACATCCCCAGACATGTCCCCGATACCGGCAACGGTAAAGGGCTGGCTTTGCGTATCCACACCCAGACCGCGGAAGTGGCGCTTGACCGACTCCCAGGCACCGCGTGCGGTGATACCCATCTTCTTGTGGTCGTAGCCCACCGACCCACCCGAAGCAAAGGCATCCCCCAGCCAGAATCCGTAGGCCGCACTCACGCTGTTGGCGATGTCGCTGAACGTGGCCGTGCCTTTGTCTGCCGCCACCACCAGGTAGGGGTCATCTTCGTCGTGGCGCACCACGTCGGCTGGTGGCACCACTGCGCCCTTGACCAGGTTGTCGGTGACATCCAGCAAACCCGACAGGAAGGTCTTGTAGCAGGCCACGCCTTCGGCCAGAAAGGCCTCACGGTCTGTAGACGGTGGCGGGTTCTTGAGCACAAAGCCGCCCTTGGACCCCACCGGCACGATCACCGTGTTCTTCACCATCTGCGCCTTCACCAGACCCAGAATCTCGGTGCGGAAGTCTTCGCGCCGGTCTGACCAGCGCAGACCACCGCGCGCCACCTTGCCACCTCTCAGGTGCACACCTTCAACACGGGGCGAATAGACCCAGATCTCGAAAAGCGGCTTGGGTTCAGGCATGCCGGGAATGCTGCGCGGGCTGAGCTTGAAGCTCATGTAGTCGCGCCCCTTCTGGTACGCGTTGGTGCGCAGCGTGGCGTTGATCGTGCCCAGGAACTGGCGCAGCACACGGTCTTCTTCCAGGCTGGCCACATCGGCGAGCAAGGCTTCAATGTCCTGCACCTTGGTGTCGGTTCGTTCCTGACGGCGCTCCGCTTCGGCGGGGTCGAAACGCAACGCAAACAGCTCGAACAGGTTCTGCGCAATCAGTGGATTTTTGTTCAGCGTATCTTCAATGTAGCTCTGGCTGAAAGCAAAACCCAGTTGCTTGAAGTAGCGCACATAGGCCCGCAGAACAGCGATGGCACGCGCATTGAGATCGGTGGACATCACCAGGCGGTTGAGCGCGTCGCTCTCCACTTCGTGGCGCCACACCGCATGAAACAGTTCTTCAAAGCGGGGCTTGAGTTCGGCCACGTCCAGCGGATGGGAAAACGCCATGCCCCAGTCGTGGATCCAGTGGCCCTGCGGTGCAAAAAGGTAGGGGTGTTCGTCCAGCACGCGGGCACCCATGGCCTCCATCACGGGCATGGCATCGGACAGGGTGATCTTCTGAATGGAGTAGGTCTTCAAGCGCACCTGCCCTTGACGGTCATAGAGGTTCAGGGCCAGCGGCTGCTGTTCGCCCAGCTGGCTCAAGATCACCGCATCCTGGGCAGCGGTCTCGGCGTCGAAGTCTTCCCGGTATGCGGTGGGGAATGCGTCCAGCAAGTCGCTCAGCCGGGCAGAACCCTTGCCGTTGCGCGCCAGCAGCACGGCATGCACGCCGTCGACCCATCGCTTGCAGGCCTGCGCCACCTGGGCCTCCAGCTGAAGCAGGTCCACATCCTGCGGCAACTGGCTCCTGGCCCGCACGATGTAATGAATGCGCGCCAGGGCGCTGTCAGTGAGCATAGGCGTGAACTCGACCGATTCCGCATCGAACGCTCCTGCCAGCAAGGCCCCGACCTTGACGCGCAGCTCCGTGGTGTACACATCGCGAGGTACATACACCATGACCGACGCGAGCTTCCCATACGCGCCACGACGCACGAACAGACGAACCCGTTGTCGCTCCTGCAGCCGCAGAATACCAATCGCGTGCTGCGACAACGTGTCCGCGTCGATCTGCAAGAGTTCGTCGCGCGGATAGGTCTCCAGAATGGCCTGCATGGCCTTGTGCGCGTGGCTGCCTTTGACCACGCCCGCGTCAGCCATGACCTTTGCCACGTGCTGGCGCACCACGGGAATCTGTTCCACAGACGCGGCGTAGGCCGCAGCGGTGTAAAGGCCGAAGAAGCGGCTTTCACCCATCAATTTGCCCGATGAATCCAGACGCTTCACACTGATGGCGTCGAGCCAGGCAGGGCGGTGCACAGTGGAGCGGCGCATCGCCTTGGTGGAGAGCACGAGCACGGGGTTGTCGATGAAGTGCTGTGCTGGCTGGCTGGGCAGTGCCTGGTCGCCAGCGTTCTTCAGCAAGCCCAGCGCCGTGCCGGGAACGGGTTCAAGCTGCTTGCCTTTGAGCTCGTAGTCTTCAGCTGCCAAAAAGGTGAAATGGCCCTGCTCCAGCCATGTCAGAAAGGCTTTGGCTTCGTCCGCGCCAGGGGCATCCAGTGCCGTGAAGCTGGCATTGAGCACCTGCACGCGAGACAACATGGCTCGCCAATCCTGCACAGCACATCGCACATCGCGCAAGGTGTCTTCGATCTTGCGACACAAGGCCTCTCCATCCGGGTCCGATGCGAGGCGGTCGCACTCCACCAGAATGCATGACACCATTTGCCCCTCGCCTGCGGCGTGATCCACTGCACCAGAGATGCGCGTCACCTTGCCTGCGGCATCGCGCGACACACTCAGCAAAGGATGGACGATCCAGTGCACGGTGCGCCCGGTGCCGTTCACGGCCATGGTGACCGAGTCGACCAGAAATGGCAGGTCGGGATGCACGATCTGAACCATGCTGGTTCCGGCATCCTGCGACAGATTCGAAGGCTGTTCCAGCATCTGGACCCGAGCCTCATTGGCGGCCGAAGCGTTCAGCAAGATCTGGTGTGCATCGGCCATGCGCTTGAGCATCTCGGGATCGCGGCTGCGCATTTCGTCGGGATCGGCAGCGGCAAAAAACAGGTCCTGAAAACTCGGTCTCATGTTTTGTATCCAGTCGGATGGGTCGGAGGGGCGACACTGAACGGGGGTCGAATCGCGCAAATTCTAGAAGCGAACAGGGTGGCGAAACCGGGTCAGTAGAGGATTGCATGAACCCATACCATGGGCTTATGCAGGAAACGCATGACATGGACGATGCTGCGCACAGCAAGGCAGACGGAGCCACGGTACTCCAAAACCAGGGTTTGGCAAACAGCCTCACGCAACGACGCGGGGATGCCCATCGCTTCTCTGCGTTCGCCTGAGGATGTGAGCCTGGCCAGCGAATGGCTGGGTTGACACGCCTCAGTCGATGCGCCAGCAGGAAGGTGTTACTGCAGGGTTTCCTTGAGAAGCGGTAGATCGGGCAGTGGCATTACCTCGATCCCCTCTTCGATCAAGGCAAGCGCTTCTTCCGGACTCGTGCGTCCCCGAATGCTGCGCTGATCGATCTCACCTTGGTGCATGGCGCGCACCTCGTCAGCAAAGCGCTCTCCCACGTCTTCGGTGTGTGCGAGAACATGGCGCACCGCCTTGAGCATTTGTGCCTGCAACGGCGAATGGTCGCTCGGCGAAACCACCGCTGGCTCAAGTGACGGGTTCTGCACGGAACCTTCGGGGTCGCGCGTCGCGCCCAGGTTCAACCTGGGCGCTGAAAGCATCTTTTGCACCTGTGCATCGCCACACATGGGGCACGTCACCAGGCCACGCCCGAGCTGGTCACCGAAATCACGTTCGGATGCGAACCAGCCTTCGAAGCGGTGCTGGTGTGAACACCGCAGGTCAAGAACCTTCATGGGCTGGATTATCCGGCAGAGGGTTCGCTTGATTGGCCGTCCAGTCCAAGGTCCAGGTACCTTGCAGCACCTGTTGCAACCAAAACGCGCCAACCAGGGTCTTGCCGTCGACAACCTCGCCATGGCGGCACCATGCTTGCAACTGGCTCGGCGTGGCGGTGATCACGTCGAGAAACTCGCCTTCATCCAGTTGCCGTTCCCCCAGGCTCAAATCGCGAGCGAACCAGATATCGATAAGCTCATTTGAATACGCAATGGTGGGAGCGAGCCGCCCGGCAAAAGCCCACTGCCGGGCGCTGTAGCCGGTCTCTTCCAGCAACTCACGTCGGGCGCAGTCCAGGCTGCCCTCCCCTGCGTCCAGTTTGCCAGCGGGAAACTCGATCATCACCCGCTGCATCGGGTGGCGGTACTGGCGCTCCAGCACCACCTGGCCGTCGTCAAGCAGGCCCACCACCATCACGGCACCCGGGTGCAGCACGTATTCGCGGGTGGCCTCTGAACCGCTGGGCAGGCGCACCGCATCGCGCACCACATGCAAGAAATTGCCATTCAGCAGCTCGGTGCGATCGAGCATGGTCTCTCGCAGATGGTCGTCGCTGCCCATGGGTACGTCACTCATTCAGATGGGTCTGGCAGGAAGGAGGTGGCGCAAGGCGATGTGGAGGTGTTGTCAGTACTTTCCGGAGCGCAGTGCCTCCATCCAGCGACACCCGGGATCCGGCTTTGCCGGTCCGAAGGTGTGCCCCCTGGAGGGGGTGGCGAGAAGCGACGCGGGGGTGCTTCATGTTCTCCGCTTGAACAGGTAGCGGTACACAAAACCGGGAAAGGCGAGTGTCAGGAACAGGGCGCCGGTGGTGGCGTAAAACTCCCACCCTTGCGGGTAGATCTGTCCGGCATCTTGCTCAAGTGCCAGTCCGAGCGCCCCCACAAGCGCATAACAAACAAAAAGTTCAGCAACGCGCATGCCCAAGGTTTTGGGATTGGCACGCGGAATCAGGGCCAGCCAGCGGTCGTTCAAAAACGGAAGGTTCGCAGCGACCAGCGCCGCAAACAGCACCAGCCAGACAGATGTTTGATGGGTCATGGTGAGTCGTTCCATCTGGCCGGGGATGGGGCGTTCGCCCCGGCGATCGAACGCATCGTTAGATAAACAGCGTGGAGACCGCCTGCGCACACAGCGTCATCAGCCCGCCGGGCACAATGCCCAGCACAAGCACGAGAGCTCCATTGAGTGAGAGTACCGAGCGTGCGTCTGCACTGGCCACGATGTCGGCCGTCTGAGTGGGCTCGTCGAAATACATCACCTTGACAAGTCGCAGGTAGTAGAAGGCACCGACCAACGACATCAGCACCGCGAACACGGCAAGGCCAATGTAGAAAGGGCCACTCGACGCCAGCAAGGCCTGCAGTACCGAGAGCTTGGCGTAGAAGCCCACCAACGGGGGAACACCCGCCAGCGAAAACATGCAGATCGCCATCACGCCGGCATACAGCGGACTGCGCTGATTCAAACCCGCCAGGTCGCTGATGTTTTCAGACTCGAACCCGCTGCGTGACAGAAGCAGAATCACGCCGAAGGTGCCCAGCGTGGTCAACACATAGGTGACCACATAGAACATCGACGAAGCGTAGGCATTGGCCATGTTGCCGGTGTCACCGTCGACGACGCCCGCGAGCAGGCCAAGCAACATGAACCCCATCTGGGCGATGGTGGAGAAGGCGAGCATGCGCTTGAGGTTGGTCTGCGCGATGGCCGCCAGATTGCCCACCAGCAAGGAAGCCACAGCAAGCACGCCAAGCATCTGTTGCCAGTCGAACGCCAACGGCAGCATGCCTTCAACCAGCAAGCGGACGACGATGGCAAAAGCCGCCAGCTTGGGCGCGCCACCAATCATCAGCGTGATCGCGGTGGGTGCACCTTGGTAAACGTCTGGCACCCACATGTGGAACGGCACCACGCCCAATTTGAAAGCCAGGCCCGCCACCACAAACACCAGGCCCAGCACCAGGACCTGGCTCGAGCCCTTGAGCGTGGCTTCTCCACCTGCAATGGCCTGCATCACCGCCGACAAATCCAGTGAACCTGTCGCGCCGTAGACCATGGACAGGCCGTAAAGCAAAAAGCCGCTGGCCAGTGCGCCGAGCACAAAGTATTTCATGGCAGCTTCCGTGGCCAGCACGTCGTCGCGGCGCAGTGCCACCAGCGCATAGCTCGAAAGAGTCAACAGCTCCAGCCCGAGGTAGATCACGAGAAAGTTGTGGCCCGAGATCATGACGAACATGCCCAGCAGCGCAAACAGCGCCAGGGTGAACATTTCGCCACCGCGAAGCATGTCTCGCGCACCTGCGTAGGCCCTGCCGTACACGAGTGTGACCATCATGGCCAGTGCAGCGAAGCACTTGAGCCAGTTGCCCATGGGGTCGCTGACAACCATGCCGCCCCACCCCATGATGGTGGTGCCCGTGCTGGCGTAGTAGCCCTGCAGCACCGCCACGACCGCGAGGGTCAGCAGTGTCAGCACGTAGGTGGCGCCCCGCAGTGGACTTTTGACGGCGAGGTCGAGCAATGCGATCACGCAGGCCATCACCAGCAACAGGATTTCAGGGTAAGCCGCGACCCAGCTGAGGTTGTCAATCATGTAAGCGCTCTCTTGTTTTTTTGCTGGTCACGGAATCAGTTCAGTTTGGAGATAGCCACGTGGCGCAGCAATTCGGCAACCGAGGCGTCCATCACATCCGTGAAGGGCTTGGGGTACACGCCCATGAAAAGCACGGCGATGGCCAACACGGTCATGACGAGGAATTCACGCGGGTTGAGGTCGGTCAACCCCTTGACGTTGTCGTTGGCTGGCGCACCCAGATAGACCCGCTTGAACATCCACAGCGAATAGGCCGCGCCAAAGATCAGCGCCGACGCGGCGCCCATACCAATCCAGAAATTCGCCTTGACAGCCGACAGGATCACCATCCACTCGCCGACAAACCCGGCGGTACCTGGCAGGCCGGCGTTCGCCATCACGAACAGCAGCGCAAACGCGGTGAAATTGGGCATGGTGTTGACCACACCGCCGTAGTCGGCAATTTCACGGGAGTGCACCCGGTCGTAGAGCACGCCGATGGCCAGGAACATGGCCGCCGACACGAAACCGTGTGCGATCATCTGCACGATACCGCCCGCCATGCCCAGATCGTTGAAGACGAAAAAACCCAGGGTGACAAAACCCATGTGGGCGACCGACGAGTAGGCCACCAACTTTTTCATGTCCTGCTGCACCA
>JAABRN010000528.1 GCA_011390855.1 Hydrogenophaga sp.
GACGTCGGCGCGGTCAGCTGCGGTTTCTAGGATCATAGCGGCGGCGCCCGCCACATCAGGTAGACAGCAGGCGGTAGAAGTTGCGCAACATGCCGGCCGTGGCACCCCAGATGAAGCGCTCGCTGGGGCCATCCTGATAGGGCATTGAGTACCACTCGCGCACCACACCCTCAAACTCGAACACGTGCCGGCGGTGGTGGGCCGGGTTCATCAGGAACGCCAGCGGCACCTCGAACACATCGGCCACCTCATAGGGATTGGGCTGTGGCAGAAAATCGGGCTGCACCAGCCCGACCACAGGCGTGATGATGAACGCGCTGCCGGTGGTGTAAGTCGGCAAGGTACCCAGCACTTCAATGGCGTCTGGCCGCAAACCGATTTCTTCATGGGCTTCGCGCAGCGCCGTGGCGGTGGGGTCCACATCTTCAGCGTCCACCTTGCCGCCTGGCAAGGCGATCTGGCCAGAGTGTGTGGACAGGTGGGCCGTGCGCTGGGTCAGGATCACCGTGAGACGGTCCCGCATCACCAAGGGAAGCAACACCGCCGCGTGCGCCACTTCACGGTTCATGAATTTCTGTTCGCGATGCAGCTCAGGGGTCCACACGGGTGGGCGGGCAAACAGGCTGCGCAGGCCGTCGGGCGTCATCCGGTCGGCATGGGCCGGGCGCAGCACATGGTCATCGTCCCGCACCAGCACGGGCACTTCACGGGGATCAAACTGGGGCAGCAACTGGGTCATGGGGAGCGAAAAACAAGCAATGTCGGGCTTCATTCTGAAGCAATACCGCACATACGCGTGTCAGATACGGGCCTCAGTCCTGCCCACAGGCAACGGAGTGTGGAGCACCCAGAAAAAAGGCCGCTCCAGGGAGCGGCCTTTCAGCGATGAAGCGGGCCCCATGGCCTGCGCATCAAGCGCCCAGCTTTTCCTTGATACGTGCCGACTTGCCGCTGCGCTCGCGCAGGTAGTAAAGCTTGGCGCGGCGGACGTCACCACGGCGCTTGACTTCGATCTTGGCAATACGGGGGCTGTACAGCGGGAAGGTACGCTCGACGCCTTCGCCGTTGGAGATCTTGCGAACGATGAAGCTGGAGTTCAGGCCACGGTTGCGGCGGGCGATCACCACACCTTCGTAAGCCTGCACACGCTTGCGCGTGCCTTCGACCACGTTCACGCTCACGATGACGGTGTCACCAGGGGCAAACGGGGGGATGTCTTTGTTCAAGCGAGCAATTTCTTCTTGCTCAAGGGTCTGGATGAGGTTCATGGTTTCCTGATTCACGATCATGCCCGCGCTGCACTAAAGGCCACGAATCCGGCAGGGGCCCTGTCCAGTGGGTCCATGAAACATGGATTCCATTGCGGGCTGGCCCGGTCACGGCGGCCGGTCAGAGGATCGAAAAGCCTTTGATTATAGCTATTTGCGGGAACGCAGGAAAGCTTCGTCTTGCGCTGACAAGGCTCCCTGGGCACGCGCCTGTTCCAGCAAGTCCGGTCGCAGGCCGGCGGTGAGCGCCAGACTCTGCTCGCGGCGGTACCTGGCGATGCGCTCATGGTGCCCGCCCAGCAACACGTCGGGCGCCTGCATGGGCCCGGTGGGCCCTTGCCAGACTTCCGGGCGGGTGTGATGAGGACTGTCCAGCAGACCATCGAGTGCCGGGTTGAAACTGTCCTGCTGGTGACTGCCCTCGTCGCTGAGCACGCCGGGCTGCAGGCGGGCCACGGCGTCGAGCAGCGCCATGGCAGGAATCTCGCCACCTGAAAGCACGAAGTCGCCAAGGCTGACCTGGATGTCGACGCAGGCGTCGACAAAGCGCTGATCCACCCCCTCGTACCGGCCGCATACCAGCACGGCGCCCTCCCCCTTCGCCCAGGACTCGACGCCCGTGTGTGAAAGGCGTTCACCGGTGGGAGTGAACATCACCACCGGGGCCAGGTGGCCTGGCGGATCAGCCCGATCGGCCCGAACCGCCTGCAGGCATTTCCACAAGGGTTCGGCCATCATGACCATGCCCGGGCCGCCTCCAAAAGGACGGTCGTCCACCCGCCTGTACTGGCCTTCGGCAAAGTCTCTGAGATTCCAGAGCCGCACGTTCACCAGGCCGCCCTCGAAAGCCCGCCGATTGATGCCGCTCTTGAAAAACGGCTCAAACAGTTCAGGAAACAGGGTGATGACGTCGAATCGCATGAGGGTATTGTCCCCCCGGAATTCAATAGTCTTTTTGCCAGTCGACGGTGATGCGGCGGGCCACCCGATCCACGTCGTCCACGTAGGCTGAAACGAACGGAATCATGCGCTCGGCGACCTGCTGGACACCATCGATGGTGTCGGTGAATTCGAGCACCAGCACCGCATTGGGGCCTGTCGACATGAGGTCCCGAACCACGCCCATGTGCTCCCCTTCGCGGTTGACCACATCGAGGCCGATCAGGTCGACCCAGTAGTACTCGCCTTCGGGGGTGGGCGGAAACACACTGCGGGGTACGTAGATACGAACACCCTTGAGCGCCTCTGAAGCACTGCGGTCGTCCACACCCTCAAATCGGGCAACCACGCCGTCGGCATGCATCTTGATGTCGGCCACGGAGACCACAACATCGCCGACAAAAGCCGAAAAGCCACGCGCGAAGCGGGCTTCGGGTGGCTGGAGAAACCATTCACGGGATGCAAACAGGGCCTGCGTGTCAGTGCTGTGGGGGTGGATTCGCATCCACCCCTTGATGCCCCAGGCTTCCTGGATGCGGCCCAGTTCGACGGCATCGTCTGGCAGGACCGATGCGGCGAAAGGCGTAAGCAACGGGCTGCTCACCTGAATGTCAACAGAGCAGCCCGAGGATCAGGCGGCGACCTTTTCGGCGTTCTGCTTGACCAGACGGGCCACGGTATCGGACGGGGTAGCACCCACGCCGGTCCAGTAGGTCAGACGGTCCACGGCAATGCGCAGGGGCTCTTCACCGCCGCGAGCGAGCGGGTTGTAGAAGCCAATGCGCTCGATAAAGCGGCCATCGCGGCGATTGCGCTTGTCGGCAACCACGATGTTGTAGAACGGACGGGATTTAGAACCGCCACGGGAGAGTCGGATGACGACCATGATTTATCCTTCGGGTGGAGAGGTACCAAAATCGGTACTTCACCGGGCTCTTGCGAGATGCAACACATCTGACACAAGAACCCGCTTGATTGCAGCGCCTGAGACACACGACTGACCACCCGGCCAGCGAAACGCCGCAAAGCCTGCGATTATAGCCCGTGCCGTGTCCTTTAAGGCAGCACTTCTTTCTTTCCACCCAAGCCTCACTCATGCCGCTCATTCGCCCCAGCGTCGACAACGATCTCGACGCCATCACCCGCATCTATGCCCACCACGTGCTGCATGGCACGGGAACCTTCGAGACCACCCCGCCCGGCAGCGCCGACATGGCCAGCCGTCGAGCCGATGTATTGTCCAAAGGGCTGCCCTGGCTGGTTGTCGAAGAAGGCGATCAGGTCCTGGGTTTTGCCTATGGGAACTGGTTCAAGCCACGCCCCGCCTACCGTTTTTCGGTTGAAGATTCCATCTACATGGCGCCCGAAGCGTCAGGCAAGGGAATGGGCCGTGCCCTGCTGGCCGAGTTGATGGCGGCATTCGAACGAGCCGGCGCGCGCAAGGTCATGGCCGTGATTGGGGATTCGGCCAACGCTGGCTCGATCGGGGTTCACAAAGCGCTGGGCTTTGAACACGTAGGGATCGTGCAGTCGTGTGGCTGGAAATTCGACCGTTGGCTCGACATCGTGCTGATGCAGAAGAGTCTGGGGCTCGGTGACAGCACGCCACCCACCGACATCGAAGGCCGTCAGTGAGCGCCGCGCGCAAGAACAAGACGCTCGCCGTCTGGCTGGCGTTGCTGGGTGGCACGCTCGGCTTGCACCGCTTCTATCTGCGTGGCCTGGGCGACTGGGTGGGTTGGCTGCACCCGGTGCCTGCCGCGCTGGGATGGTGGGGCGTGGACCGGGTGCTCACCTACGGACAGGACGACAAACTCTCGTGGGTGCTGATTCCCCTTCTGGGCGCGACCGTGGCGGCCAGCTGCCTGATGGCCATCATCTATGCGCTGACCGAAAAAGAAAAATGGAACCAGCAGTTCAATCCGGCGCTTGCAGCAGACGCGAGCGCCGGCAGCACCAACTGGCTGACCATCGGCGCACTGGTGTTCTCTCTGCTGGTCGGTACCACTGCCTTCATGGGCAGTCTTGTTTACGGGCTTGAGAAGTACTTCGTATACGCAGTTGCAGAGGGAAACAAAATCAGCCAGCCTGATGCTGACTGAAACGCCAGGTGGGCTGGCGGTGTTGGCTGAGACGGCCTCGACACGTCAATAACGAAGTGCCTGATCAGGGACACCGAAGATCCAGCTCCACCGATCCAAGGCGCCGCGTGGGATTGGTCGTGTGCGCGCGGAGGTTCCCTCACATCCAGGACATCACCAGCATCACCAGACTCAAGGTGAACATCGCCACCACGGTGGACACACCCATGCTCGCAGTCGTCGCCTCCTGAGCCACTTCGTACCGCTGTGCAAAGAGCAACAGGTTGGCGCCAATGGGCAGTGCAGCTGCCACAACCATCACCGTCAAAGGCAATCCGCTGATGCCGAATGCCCAGGCGCTGATGCCCACCATCACGGGCAACACCAGGTTCTTGAACAAGGTGGTCCACAGCGCAGAATGCCAGTGCCCTGTGAGCGGGGTGCGCGCCAGGGTGATGCCCACCAGCACGAGCGCAATGGGGCCAAAGGCGTTACCCAGCAACTGCAGTGGCCGGTCTATCACCGTAGGCAAGATCCAGCCGGTCTGCGCAAACAGCAAACCGCACATGATCGGCAGGGGCACCGGGTGGATCAATGCGCTCTTGAAGGCAGACCATGTAGTGGCCAGCAGGTGCGGCTTTTCCATGCCGGCCTGGTGATTTTCGCGCGCCACCGCCAGTTCCAGCACCACTGTGGCGGTGGTCAGCAATATCAGCGCGTGCACAGACACCAAGGTGAGCAGCGTCACCAGACCCGCCTGGCCGTAGGCCAGTTCCACCAGCGTGATGCCGATCATCACCATATTCGAAAAAACCCCGGCGAGTGCCAGCACCACGCTGCGCCGGTTGAAGCCGCGCCAGCCAATCAACACAGTCAACAGCACTCCAGCCGCCAGAAAGTAGGCCCCCAGCGGCCTGAGATCCAGCTCTTCAAAACGCACCGCGCTCATGGTGCGAAAAAGCAGCGCAGGAATCAGCAGCAGAAAGACCAGATTCGACAGATCCTTGATGGCGGCATCCCTGATCCATTGCATGCGCCCGGCCATGAAGCCGATCGCGATCAGCAGGAAGACAGGAGTAAGTGAGGCAAAGACGGGGTGGGCAGAAAAGTTCACGCGTCGATGTTAAGGCCGTCGACGCGTGGAACCCTCCAATGAGGCCGCGCCAGACAAAACGGTAAGCCATTCGGCGGAGGTCATGCCGCCAGCGGTTCCCCCAGCATGTAGCGGGCAAATTGGGCCAGTGAATCCCGCATGAACCGACGCCGCTCCCGTACGCCACGGTAGTGCTGGCCCACTGGGCCGTCCACGATCAGGCAGGCGAGGCCGTGTACCTGCGCCCAATACAGGTGGGCGAGGCCTGTGCCGTCTTTGTCGCCATGCTGCAAATGCACCATGCGCTCCAGTTCGGCATGAGCCCGGTCACCTGCTTGTTGTGCGGCCGGGTAACGGGCGGGATCACAGATTTCCGGTCGGAACATGATGCGAAAGATGCCCGGTCGGTCGATCGCAAAGCCCACATAGGCCTGGCCAGACTCGATCAGGACTGCCTGGCGCTGAGCGCTACCGCTGCGCTGATTGGCCAGTGCCAGTCGCCTCGTCAGCTCATCAAACCCCTGGGTCACCAATTCGGCAAGGATGCTCTCGCGATCGGTGAAATGATGGTAAGGCGCCTGGTGGGTGACGCCGCTGCGCCGTGCCACCTCACGCATGGACAACGCGGCCAACCCTTCGGTCTCCAGCAGCTGTTCACTGACATCCAGGATGCGCTGGCGCAAATCAGAAGTGGCATCGGAGTCGGCGTGACGTCGGGTCATGGTGCAGGCGCCCTGCAAGACGCGGAAAGGTGTCAGGAGAAAAGACGTAAACACGGAGCGGGAAACGAGCCCGATTTTACTTGACACCGTCTAGCCAGCTCCATACCATCGCAAAAAATAGACACTGTCTATCAGCTGATGCGTCAACCGATCCCATGCCAAGAGGCCAGCAAATGATCCCGCAACCTTCCCGTTCGCCGCTTGCAACCCCCCGTTCTCCGCAAGCCAGTGCTTGGGCAAATCGACGGTCCGACAAAAGGCGGCCTTCATGACGGCCTTGCTTGTCATGGATCCCGATACCGCATTTGGCTGGTCCAACAGCGTCGCTGCGCTGGCCTGGATTGCGCTGGTGCTTTCACCATCCAAAGCACGCTGGACACCCTGGGTATGGCGCATCACCGGGCGCGTATTGCCGGTGGCTTTAGGCGTCGTCTATGCAGCCTTGCTGGGATTTCACTGGCGCGGCGAGGGTGGTTTCAACAACCTGGACGACGTGCGCGCCATGTTCGCCGTGCCTGGCGCGCTGGCTGCTGGCTGGGTGCACTACCTGGCCTTCGATCTCTTCGTGGGCACCTGGATCGCCGAGCGCAGCGCACAGCTCGGCCTGAGTCATGGCTGGGTGATACCGCTGCTGCTGATGACTTTCATGCTTGGTCCGATGGGCCTGCTGGGCTTTGTGCTGGTGCGAGCGCTGCTCCGGCCTGCCTCCCTCAAATGGCAACCTGGAGCCATCACTTGATTCACCCGCCGCCCATCACTTCCAACGCGACCTCGGCCCACCCAGCGAGGTGGCGAAATCCACTCCTTGATTTGCTGACCGAAGCACTTTCACGCCAGAGGACCCTGACTGTCTTCGCAATGCTGATGTGGGCGGCCATGATACCGGCCCTGCTGGCCTGGGGCCTCGATGATCGCGCTCTGCGTGGCGTCAATGTCTGGATCAAGCCTCTGAAATTCTTGGCTTCCCTCGGCCTCTTCGCCTTGAGCACTGCTTGGTTCATTGGTCTGTTGCCGAGTGAGCAGAGAACCCTCCGGTCCATCAAGATCGTGGTGTGGGCACTGATCGGCGCCGGCTTGTTCGAAATCGCTTACATCACCTGGCAAGCGGCGCTGGGCACCGGCTCACAACACCAGCACCGCGTTTCACGGTCTCATGTATACGTTGATGGGAGTGGGCGCGCTGGTGCTGACGGCCACACAACCCTTGCTGGCCTGGCGGATTGCGCGATATGCACGCCCGGAGCTGCCTGCGGTCTGGCGCGACGCGGTGGTGCTGGGGCTGGTGCTTACCTTTGTGCTCGGGGCAGGGTCGGGTGCGCTGCTGGGCGGGGCGCAACCACCTTCAGGCGCCGGCCTGCCACTCACTGGCTGGCACCTCGGCGGCGGCGATTTTCGGCCCGCGCATTTCATCGGCATACATGCACAACAGTGGCTGCCCCTTGCCGGGCTGCTGCTCATCGGGGCTCCGCAACGCCTGGCACGCGGTGGCCTGATAT